>CAMOYN010000156.1 GCA_946630035.1 uncultured Lachnospiraceae bacterium | reverse complement strand
TCAATCACAACGGTCTCGTCGGTCATAACAGCTGCAGCTAAAATTCCCAGGGCAGCATTTTTTGCGCCGCCGATCACTACTTCTCCGACCAGCGGGTTTCCGCCCTTCATTATATATTGCATTCTCTGACTCCCCTGACTCGTTTTACTTCATTGTACCAGACATTTTAGCACGCCGGAAACAGTTTGTAAACGCATTTTTGCCAAAATGCTTGAGAAAGGCATTTTGGCAAAAAGCAAAAATGTTTGAATATTTCACCAAAGGTGAAACGGTATTTCAGTATTCCGACAAAAAGCCGATGGCGCTGATATTGTTGTTCTCCAGCCAGGCGGCGGCATCCTTCTGTCCCTGCTTGGTCGTCGATCCTGTAGCCGGGTCATAGTACTCAACATTGTAAGAATCGTATCCCACCAGCAGAAGATCTTTCTGGGACCGGTCGATCAGAAGAACCGGTGCTCTCTGATCCAGGTAATAGAGCAGGGCCCGCATCGGCGCTCCACTCAGGTTCAGTCCGCTGCCGGGGAACAGAACTTCCATGGCATCCATGGCAGACATTCCGTCTTTGATGTCCTGCATCGCCGACCCGTCCATACTCTGAATCTCCAGTATCCTTCTCAGACACTGACGCAGCCCGTTTCCTATCTCGATGACGCCATCCCCTGAACTCTTCAGCAGCACCGACTGTGCCCGGCCGGTCCGGCACCATACCAGACGGCCTCTCCGGTCGGTCACCGCACCCATAGTGGCATAGACCTGACGAATCGCATCGCCGGCCGTATCGGTTATGGCCAGGAGATGTCCCTCCGAAAAGGCGTAATAGCACATCTCCTCCCGGGCACCTTTGCCCAGAGGCGTCCCGTCGCCCATGGAATAGATCACGCTGTCGGGACTGCGCTGCGTCACTTCCCCGGAAGTCTTATCCACCGGATCCACGGTCAGCCACTGCACGGTCAGGAGAAGATCCTCTCTGTGTCCCTTCAGCAGTCCCTCGCGGACACGGTGATCCGCCGTATTTTCGATCAGTGTATCATCCTTCGCCGCCGTAAGTGCATTATCCTTTTTTCTCAGACGCTGCAGACGAACCTGATCTCCGGCCACGGTTACCGAGGAGATATAGATATTTTTCTTTTCATAGTGGGCTTCGACATTTCCGGTCCGGTCACGGATCTCCAGCGCATAGAAGGGTTTCACCGTCACCGCCCCGGCCACTGCGGCGTCGCCGATATGGCCGATACCCAGGACACAGTCTTCTCCGATAAAGCCCCGGGGTGAGATCCAGTCACCGGCCTCTGCCCCTGCGATCTGGCTCTCGCCGGTATCCAGGTACAGAATCTGTACACTCCCGGCCTCTCCGGATTCACCGGAAACTTCCCAGGCCACTGCGGTCTGCTCTTCATTTACCACGAGATTTTTCTCGGACACCGCATCCGCCAGCAGGACAATCTCTGCCCCCTCCCAGTCGATGGAGTACAGCGAGTCTCCTGCCGTCAGGAACACATCCCCGTTGTCACTCATGCAGGCCAGCCGCTCCAGATCCTCGGCCAGCGTCTCCCAGGTACCGGTATAGGGCAGGAAGAACTTCTCCGTCAGCGAATTGTCCTCGGAGCAGTAGTTCATGCAGGAGATACCCAGTTCTCCCTCGTGCAGTCCCTGGTTCATGTATCCATATACGAGGAAGGAAACATCCCCGTTATTCTCAGCCCGCAGTGCCTTCATACGGTAATTATTCCATACAAGGGCTTCACTGTCTTCCTCTCGGAAAGAGAAAATCTTTGTCAGCATCTGGCTGCTGTTCCGGTAGCTCCACAGCTCACCGCCCGCCGTAAAGACGGTCAGTTCTTTGTCCTTGCTCTGCAGAACCTGTACCTCCTCCGGGCGCTGAACGCCCAGGCGAAGAGCTCCTTCCGAAATCTTCTCGCCCTCGGCATGCAGCAGTTCCGTCATGGTTCTGTGATAATTCATCAGGTAGAACCGGGTGGTGGACCACTGAATACTGAAATACTCACTGCACAGATAATTGGTCGAAATATCATTTTCCGACCGGACCATCACCACGTATTCCAGATAAAAAGAGCCAAAGGAACCATCCATCTCCAGAATCCGGAAATTCGTCTCCCCCAGCTGGGTGGGCGAAAGTTTCCCGTAGGTCAGGTTGGAATAACTGGAATGAATATTCACATCCGCGAAGGAACTGTTATCCGCCGTCTGATCCGGTTCCAGATACACGGCGCACTCTTCGGCGGTCTGCCGGTCAAAAATGGCTTCATGGAAATGGGATACGAATTGCAGCATTTCTGTCGCATGCAGCCCATCTTCCCGGCGCACCCGGGTATAGTAGTTCACTTCCGTCCCCGCAGTGGTCGCCAGGGTAAGGATCAGGCGGTATTCTTTGGAATTGGCGGCCACGACATCCCGCAGTTCCAGAATAAAATCAAAGGAACTGCTGCCGGTGCCCCATTTGCCCACGGTCCCCTCCGCCACTTTGCGGCTGTTGTCCCGGGTACGGATCTCCCAGAATATGGCGGCCACGGTCTCTCCGCCGGAGATGACAGAGAGGGGCAGACGTCCGTCTGTGCCGATCAGCATCAGGCTGTCTTCCATCGCCCCGACATCTACCTCACAGGTATAACCCGGCAGGGGATTCACCCTGTAGCCATGGATCTCACTGGCCACCACCGGCAGCCGCTCTCCGCTCTGTTCCTGCTCCTGCACCGGCATTTCTCTGGTCTGCGACCCGTTTCCACGGTAGAAGCGATACAGGATAAAAACAAATGCTGCCAGAAAAAATATTGCAAGCAGCACAAGTAATCGTCTCCACGTTTTTCTCATACGATCTGGCCTTTCCTTACGGCATCGCTGTAACCGGCACTATTCTTCAATGGCGCGAATCCGGCGTGCATGCCGTTCCTCTCCGGAAAATTCCGTGTGAAGGAAGGTATCTGTGATCTTTACCGCCAGTCCGGGGCCGACGACCCGGCCTCCCATGGCAAGAATGTTGGCATCGTTGTGCAGTCTTGTAGCCTCTGCCATGAAGCAGTCGGTGCAGAGAGCCGCACGGGCGCCTTTCACCTTGTTGGCGGCGATGGAGATGCCGATGCCGGTACCGCAGAGCAGGATGCCTTTATCGTATTCCCCCTTCACTACCGCCTCTGCGACGGCACGTCCATATTCCGGATAGTCGCAGGACTTCTCTTCATAACAGCCAAAATCTTTAAACGCAATTCCTTTCTTCTCAAGGTATGCGATAATCTCCTGTTTCAGGGCAAATCCACCGTGATCACTCGCTATTGCTACGGTCATTGTTGTCTCCTTTCCTGGACGATCTTTCCATCCACAATCCGCACTGCCTGAATCTCCCGCTCATTTTCTGCCTTAAACAGCTTCTCCGCGGAAAACTTCACCAGCAGATCGATGTACTCATAGCAGGCCCCATACTCCGCCAGGGTACCTCCATGGGGTTCTTCGATATCCCCCGGTCTTCCGACAAACTCTCCCAGGGTAAAGACACGCTCCCTCTCAGGAAAACGCTCTCTCACCGTGGCGGCCTCTTTGGCCGTCATCGTCAGGATCAATGTGTTTTCGGTAATATCCTCCGCTTCCAGAGCTTCGGAGCATTTCTTGGCCGGCATCATCTGATTGCCTGCCAGCACGGCAACGGCTTTGGGATTCAGCGGTTCAGGGAACAGCACCACCAGCCCCCGGGAGGCCACATCGATCTTTCGATTTCTCAATACACTTCGCATCACAGCCTCTGCCATAATACTGCGGCAGGTATTATCCGTGCACACGAAAATGACTTTATCCACCAATGTCATACGTATCTCCCCGCTGCTATTTTTATACCTTAATAATGTGATATCCGGCGGCTTTTGTCAGCCGGTTCATCACCGCCGCCCCTAAACTGTCCTGACGGAATGATTCCGAGAAAATCACATCGGCTCCTTCCTCGTCGAACTCCCGCAGGCAGCGATACAGATTATGGGCAATCTCTCCCGAATTCATCCGGCCTGCGTCCTTCACGGCGAAACCCTCATAGAGTTTCTCATGCTCGAAGGCACACAGAATCCCGGTTTTCTTTCCATCCTTCAGAGCCTCGGCCGCTCTTTTTCGGATCTCCTCCGCCACAGCTCCGGCGGCCCCCTCAAAAATCGTGAGTTCCGCCTTCGGCGCATAATGACGGTATTTCATCCCCGGTGCCTTCGGACGCAGATTGGCGTCCGGTTTTTTCAGCACCGCCGGATCCACCTCACAGGCACCCACCAGCGAGGCGATGTCTTCCCTCGACAGATATCCCGGCCGCAGGATGACCGGCACCTCTCCGGTCACGTCGATGATGGTAGACTCCAGACCGATCTCTACCGGACCCCCGTCCAGGATCAGATCAATCCTTCCCATCAGATCTTCAGCCACATGGGCCGCCTCCGTCGGGCTCGGGCGCCCCGACCGGTTCGCGCTGGGAGCCGCCACCGGCACCCCCGCCTCCCGGATCATGGCTGCTGCGGCCGGATGAGACGGCATCCTTATGGCTACCGTATCCAGCCCGCCCGTGGTTTCTTTCGGAACGATCGGACTTTTCGGAAAAACCATCGTCATCGGCCCGGGCCAGAACGCATCCATCAGCTTCTTCGCATACTCCGGAATTTCCCTTACCAGAGGCAGCAGCTCCTCCTCGGAGGAAATGTGAAGAATCAGCGGATTGTCCGAGGGTCTTCCCTTCGCTTCGTATATTTTCCGGGATGCTTCCGGGTTCAGCCCGTCACCCCCCAGACCATATACCGTCTCCGTCGGAAAAGCCACCAGGCCTCCGGCCCGCAGGATCCTGCGGCATTCTCCCAGGATCCGCCGGTTCTCTTCCGGAGAAACATCCCATCGTTCCCATATTGTTTCTGTCATTTCAAATTCATTCCTTTCAGCCGCCCGGCCAGCGCCCGGATATAGTCCGGCGTGGTGCCGCAGCAGCCGCCTACGATGCCGGCGCCCAGTTCCACCAGACGTTCCATGTGTCCGGCAAATGACTCCGCATCCATACTATAATGGGCCTCCCCTTTCTCGTCGATGAGAGGCATTCCTGCATTCGGTTTTACCAGCAGCGGAACCTCCGCCACTTTCTTCATGGAGGCAACCACCGATTCCAGCTGATCCGGTCCCACGGAACAGTTGATGCCCACGGCCGAAGCACCCATGGCCTGCAGCGTGTGCACAGCCTCCGCGGCACTGCCGTCATAGATGGCCATCCCGTCCGCGCTCACCGTCAGACTGCACATGACTGGCAGATCACAGATCTCCATGGCCGCGTCCACCACCGCCATGGTCTCTTCCACTCCCAGCATGGTTTCCGCCACCAACAGATCCACTCCCGCATCCACAAGGTAACGGATCTGCTCCTTGTAGACCGCCAGCAGATCCTCATAGGCGAGGTGTCCCCCCGCGGCGAGACTCTGATTGGTGGTGGTGATATCCCCCGCCACCAGCACACCGGTCCCCGCTGTGTTTCTCTTCGTCAGAGCCACATTCTCCCGGATGATCTCCTCCATCCGGTCCACCAGAAGAAAGCCCTTCAGCATAATCCGGTTCGCCGAGAAGGTAGGGGCATAGATGATCTGAGATCCCGCTTCGATATAGGCCTTCTGGATCTTCGTCATCTCCTCCGGATGTTCCAGAACCCATTCCTCCGTGCACACCCCCCGGGGCATACCCAGCTTGTAGAGTTCCGATCCCGTCGCTCCGTCCAGGATCACCGGACCGGCCGCCGCCATGGCAGCAAACGCATCTCTTGTCATATTCTTCCCCCCCAGTGTGATCTGTCACATGGTATTTTCCCGTCACAGTGAATAGTGTACGTGAGATCGTTCTGAAAATCAACACTTTTTTCAAGAATCGC
>CAMOYN010000155.1 GCA_946630035.1 uncultured Lachnospiraceae bacterium | reverse complement strand
AGGACCGTCCCCCTGATTGCGCATTCCCTTTTCCCGTGTTTTCTATAAGGAGACAAAGGTCCGTCCCCTGTCTCCTCCTGTCCCCTGTCTCCAAGCCTGTCTCCAAGCTGTCGTCTCTACATTACTGCTGCAGCAGTGCCACAGCTACATCATTTACATTGGTTCCGGTGGGGCCGGTCATCAGCAGACCGTCCACATCCTTCAGGGCGTGGTAGGCGTCGTTGTCTTGCAGAACCGCCGCCACATCCCAGCCGGCTGCTGCGAGTTCCTTTACCGTATCGCCGTCCACATAGCCGCCGGCTGCGTCGGTGGGGCCGTCGGTTCCGTCGCTTCCCACGGAGAATACCGCTGCCCCGGGGATTCCTGCGATGCCGGGTGCGGCTGCCAGTGCGAGCTCCTGATTCCTGCCGCCCAGGCCGTGTCCGGTCAGATGAACCACGGTTTCGCCGCCGGCGATAAAGGCCAGCTTTTTCCCGCTGCCGCTGTGGGTGCGGAGTATGGATCCCAGGAAGCTCCCGGCTTCCCGCGCCTCGCAGGCCAGCTGATCCGTCAGGAGGATGGACTCATAGCCCAGTTCCCGGCAACGGACCGCCGCTGCCGCACAGAGCTCACGCACACTTCCCGTGATCATGGTGGTCACGTTATTCAACTTCTTTGGCGTTTCCTTCCCCAGCAGTTCCTTTGCCTGCGCTGACAGTTTCAGGCCGTATTTCTTCGCAATCGCTGCCGCCTGTTCACAGGTGGAGGCATCCGGATAAGCCGGGCCGCTGGCGATCATATCCAGCGGATCCCCCAGGATGTCACTGAGAACGATACTGAAGACCTTCGCCGGCGCACAGGCCTCTGCGAAACGGCCGCCCTTCACGCCGGAGAGGCGTTTGCGGATCGTATTCATCTCCACGATATCCGCCCCGCAGGCAAGAAGCTGCTTCGTGATGTCCTGCAGTTCTTCGCCGGGAATGAGAGGTTTTTCAAAGAGGGCACTGCCGCCGCCGGAGAGCAGGAAGAGCACCGTGTCCTCCGCCGAGAGATGATCCACCCTTTTCAGGGCCTCTCCCGTAGCGGAAAAACTGTTCTCATCGGGAACCGGATGCCCCGCCTCAAAGCACCGCACACCCGGGATCTCCCCCATCACATGGTCATACTTGGTCACCACGATACCGTCGTCCACATGCCCCATGGTGCGGACCGCTGCCGCCGCCATCTGCCAGGCCGCCTTGCCCGCCGCCACCAGAATCAGCTTCCCATTTCCATACGCAAAATTCTCCAGCGCACGGCCCACCGCCTCGTCCGGCAGAACCGCCCGGAGGCTGGCCTTTACGATACTGTCCGCATCTCTTCTCAGTTCCTGATTCATCTCACACCTCTTTTTATCACATATCCCTCATCCGGAAGCATGGCACGACCAGCCATGCCCGTCATTCTTTGTTACGATCCGATCATAACAAAAAACACAGAGTCCTGCCACGTTCCGTCTCCCGAACCCTCCCTCATTTTTTGTGTTCACAGCACAAATTTCACCGTCACTGTACCGATATATTTGTTTATATCTGCCTTATGACCTCATACCCGATCAAGGTATACCGCAAAAGCTACCAGCAGCATGCGGTCCTCGGCGGAATTCACCGGATCAATCCCCATAAGCTCCCGGATCTGATTGTATCGGTAAACCAGCGTGTTCTTATGTACATACAGTTCCTCCGCTGCCCGCGAAAAATTGAAATTGTGCTTCTGCAGCATCAGAGCCGTCTCGGTCAGGGTCCGGCGCAGCTTTTCCGGCAGACGCTTCTCATAGATATGATAAATACTCCGCAGCTCCTGCATGGGGGCGATATGCTGAACATATTCATTCATATGATCATAGAAAAATACCACGTCCCCGGAAGCGGGAACCGCCGTCTCCAGCCATTTACAGTGCCGGTAGGAATGATAATACTGCTTATAATTCTCCTGAAAGCTCCCGATATAAAAATCCGCCTGCCTCCCCTCCCGGGCAAGTACCCCCCGGATATCCGACAGATATTCCAGGAGAAATTCCCGGTACTGGGACATAAGCAGATCTCCCTGATCCGGTATGGTCTTGAAGATCAACACATGCCTCTCATCCGGCGAGATGCTGAAATCCTGCGACGTATGAAACTTCCCGGCCCGGACCTCCAGCAGCAGCTCCTCCGTGTTCCCCGGCGTCTTCAGTGCCATCAGGATCGGTATGCGAATCCGCTCCTCCGGAAATCCCAGCTCCGAAGCCAGGGAGCGCAGTTCCGCGTGATCCGCTTCCTCCACCTGGGTAAGCAGATAGATAAACTGCTCCTTGCGGTTTTCCCGGCGGCGGTGCTCCTCCTGCTGCCTCTCGTAGCGCAGCATCGTCTCGATGGCCATCTTCGTCATCAGCGCCGCAGGCCGGATCTCTGCCGGATCCCCGGTAACTCCTACCACGCCCTCCCGTCGGCCATCCACCTCGATCACCATGTTCAGACCACGGCGGACATTTCCGCCATCGCTGGTCTCCGCCTCCAGGATATCCTGACCGCCGAGAATCACCTGGTGGGCCACCGCATGGTACTGCCCCAGCCGTTCCGGATCCCGGCTGGCGATGATGATTCCCTGCTCATTCATGATATTTACATTATAATCGGTATATTTCGACACCCGCTCGATAAACCGCCGGGCCAGATCCACACGAATCATCCATTCTTCCTCCCTGAAAGAGACAGGGGACGAGAGACAGGGGACGGTCCTCTGTCTCCTTCGGTCCTCTGTCTCCCTTTCGGAAAGAGACAGGGGATGCTCCTCTGCCTTCTTTACACCTTTTCCCATCCGGCTTCGATCCGCTGCCGGATTTCCGAAAGCGGTCTCAGTTCACTGACCGCATCCACCGACATGCAGCAGAGCGCACCGGCCGCCGCCGCATTTTCCATACATATTTCCGGCGGCATTCCTTCCAGAATACTTGTCAAAAACGCGGCGATACAGGTATCGCCTGCCCCGGTCCCGGAAACCACATGGTCCACCCGGAAGCTGCGCTCAAAATGACAGAACCCGTTCCATGCCCCGCCATCCAGTCCCAGGCGAGCCCCTGTCTCAGACATTTTTCCGGATGTCATAAGGAAAAGACCCGGCGCACCGCATTTGATCAGCACGGCATGGGCTCCGAGCGCCAGACATTTCTCCGCCAGCGGCCGGACATCCCGGTCCACCGAGAGGAACCCGGTCACATCGCTGTTTCCCGCTTCCCGGATCAATTCCTCATACCGGCTGCGGTCGAGCATAAAGCACAGTTCTTCAAAACTGGGAACAAAAAAATCCACACTGGGAAGGACATTCCGCAGGATTTTTCCCCAGTCTGCACTTCCGGCTTCACTGTCGGGATCCACCGCCGCCATGTCCAGACTGGTGGCAATCCCCTTCTCCTTCATGCGGCGGAGCATGGCGCTCAGATACCGCCCGTCGTCTTCATACATCTTTTTCATCAGCGTCGGATATCCAAAATGAAACAGCGCCACGTCCTCCAGCGCGTCCTCCGGGATCTCCGTTCCGTCAAAGGTATCATTGGCCCCGGGGCAATGCAGGAAGATCCGGTCGATCCCAGGCGCTGCGATCACCACCGAATAACTGGTCGTCTCCCCCGGCACTGTGATCAGATGGTCCCCGGCATCATACTGGTTCAGGATATCCTTCACCATTCCGCCGAAGGAATCCGCTCCGACTTTCCCCATGAGACTGACGTCCGCTCCCATTTTCTTCATGCCAAGGCCCGTATTGGCCACCGCGCCGCCGGTATGCACATCCGGTGCCGCCATATGAATCAGTTTTCCTGGCTTCAGGATCTCTCCCAGATCCGCAGACCGGGGAACCGTCTGTGGAAACACCGGTGTAATATCGATACAGATATGCCCCGCTGCAATTGCTTTTTTCTTCATATCTCCCTTCCTCCTGCGATCCCCGTCTGACAGCCCCCCCCTCTCTTCTCTTTCCGGAAGGAGACAAAGGTCCGTCCCCTGTCTCTTAGGCTGTCTCCCGGTTAGAGGCCGAAAACCGGTGCTCCGGTGACAGAAACCAGTCCCGGCAGAACTCCGCGAACGCCAGCGCTGCGGGTGACAGGTAGCATTCCGCCCTCCATCCAAGATAGAGTTTTTCACTGATTCCTTCCTGCCGGACGGAAACGCAGTTCTTCCCTGCCGTCTCTGCCAGAAGATCATTGCTCGATCCTACAGCCAGTCCGGCTTCCATAATCTCCTGTTTGATACGAAAACTGTTCGTCCGGTAGCGGACAAGCGGCGTCACTCCCGCATGGGAATAATCCTGAAATAATTCCTCCAGCTGATCCTTCCCCCAGAGCATGGAGACAAAAGCTTCTTGCTCCATGTCACTCATTGACAATGTTTCTCGGTCCCCCAGGGGATGTCCTGCCGGCAGGATCCAACGCCGCTCCGCCACCCCGATCTCCACATGCTCATGAAAATCCAGACGATTGGACTGCTGATAGTATAACAGCATATCCAGTGCTCCGGGATCAAAGCCCGCCAGACCGGAAGAAACCATATAAATATCGAACGTAATATACGGATATTCTTCCACAAAGGCCTTCAGACAGTCCGCCAGCGGCGTAATCGGCATGTAGGTTCCCAGTGTCACATTTCCCTGCAGCGCATGCCCATCCAGTCTTCCGCACGCATTGTCCAGTTCCCGAAGCGCTTTCTCCGCCCCCAGGAAGAATACCCTGCCCTGTTCTGTCAGCCGCAGGTTCCGGCCCTCGTGGCGGAACAGTTCTACGCCCAGCTCATTTTCAAGACGCCGTACACTCTGACTGAGGGAAGGCTGTGAAACATACAGGCGGGCAGACGCTTCCTTCATACTTTCATATCGGGCAATTTCCACAAAATAACGGAGCTGCAATAATTCCATCTCTTATCCCATCACAACTTTCCAGATGATTGTTCACATGTTTCCTCTGCTCTAAAATAGTTAATGTCAACATGAATCATCATGTAATATACAATATATTAGACATTATATATTTTCCGTGGTATCCTGTCAACAGTAACAGCAATGCGCATTGCAGTGAAAGGAAAAGCATGAGAAGCATGAGAACAAAAGTATCCCGCCTGTTTCCTTATCCCGGATATGAAGATCATATTTCCATGATGCTGGAAACGGATAATGGCAGCAAAGTCAATATGGCAGATCTCCAGTCCGCGCTCAAGAACTACACTCTGGGAGAAGGAATGAAGATGTACGACCTGTTCATCCCCGGCACAGAAAATGGTACGAAACTGCGTCTCCATATCATCACCCCGGTCGAAGAACCGCAGAAAATGCCGGTGCTTCTTGACATCCACGGGGGCGGTTTTACCACCGGCAGTGTAGAAATCGATAACTACCGCTGCATCGCTCTGGCTTCCCTGACCCCCTGCATAGTAGTATCCGTAGAATATCGGCTGGCTTCCCGGGATCTTCCCTTCCCCGCCCAGCTGATGGATTGTCTTCAAGCTTATCACTGGCTGCGCGAACATGCAGATACATTGGGAGGGGATCCCTCCCGCATCGCACTGCATGGCACAAGTGCCGGCGGAAATCTCGCTGCTGCTCTGGCACTGTGGCTGAGAGACTCCGGAGAGGATGCACCGGCACTTACCGTGTTGAATTGTCCCGTGCTTTCGGACCGCATGACCGCTTCCCGACTTCAGTTCGGCAGCCTCAGCGACTCGGACAAGTACTTCCATACGATGGAGGCCGTCTATCTGAACAATCATGGTCAGCCGCTTCCCTATTACGGCATGCCGCTCACCTGTGAAAACCTGCAAGGACTCGGACCACACATGGTCATCGCTGCGGAATACGATCCGCTCCGCGATGAAGATCTGGCATATGCATTGAAATTGCTTGCCAACGCTGTCCCCTGTGAAATCCTGAGTGTCCCCCGCGTAACACATGGTTTCTGTGTGGTAGATCATCCCCTCACCCGCTGGGTTCACCGCGGCATCGCCGCTTCCCTGCGAAGAGAATTTGGACTTCCTGTCACAGAAATCTGACATCCACTACATACCTGGCTTCAA
>CAMOYN010000154.1 GCA_946630035.1 uncultured Lachnospiraceae bacterium | reverse complement strand
GATCCGCAACGCCGGTACTTAGCGAACCAAGCTCGCAGAGCGAAGGTGAGGTTAGTACCGCTGCGTGAGGACCTTAGCGCAAGCGCCTCCCCGAAGAGATTATTTTTGCCAGGGAGGATGCTTCGCACCTTGCGCGGCGCGGCAAGAACGCCAAGGCGTTCTTGATGGGTATAAGCTATAGAGGAAAACTCCGAAAAGTCAATAGACTTTTCGGAGTTTTTGCGTTATCTTAGGGTTATCTATATCGCGAAGGGCCGTCAGGAAACGGGAGGTTTTCTGACAAATGAAACAATTTACACTGATTCTGGTGGATGGGGATGCCCGTTATCGGGGGAAATTCCTGGATTATCTGATGCGGAGGGATCATTTTCCTATGCTCTGCCGGGGCTGTGGGGATCCGGAGAAAGCCCGGGAGATGGCGGGGAAGGAACCTGCGCCGCTGGTGCTGTTTGGGGAAGAGATCTGGTGTGGGCTGACGCCGGAGGAGAAGGGCCGGTTCCGGGCGGAGTGTGTCGGGGTCGGTCTGCTGACGGAGGAGCATCCGGCGGGAACCGATCCGGGGGAGGCGCTTTCTGAAGGTGAAAACTGTGGGGAATCCGGGGAGTGGCCGGAGCTGTTTTTGCTGTATCGTTATCAGGCGATGCCGCAGCTGATGAACAGGATTCTTGGCTGGAAGGAATCTCTGGAAAGCGAGGTGGATCCGGTTCCGGGAGGGCGTACCCGCTGTGCGGCCTTTCTGGCGCCGGCCGGATGTGGTCTGCTGCCGACGCTGGCTCTGGGAGCCGGGCGGCTGCTGGCAGGAGAGTCCCGGGTGCTTCTCCTGGATTTTTCTGATTTCTCTGTTCTTGCCCGGACACCGGCCGAGGACGTGACCACCGGGAGGATGTCGGAAAGTCTTTCCGGGGCAGAGCGCCGGAGTCTGTCAGATCTTCTGTATCTGCAGGCCTCGGGGAATACGTGGCATCTGGCAGAGCTGCTTGGCAGAATGGGGGAGCTGGAGTGGCTTATGCCGGTGGTGAGTCCGGAAGATGTATGGAATCTTCCGGGGGAGGAGATGGCGAAGATCCTGTCGGACTGTGCCGCCCGGGAAGAATATGACTGGATTCTGGTGCTGCCCGGGAGCGGAAGGGATCCGCTGCCGCTGCTGAAGGAATGTCAGCGGATTTTTCTGCTGGAAGAGGCCTCGCCCGGAAGCCGGAGAGGGACGGAGCATTTTCTGTCCTGGCTGAGACAGAAGAAGGCAGAGCCGGTGAAGGAGCGCTGCCGGAGGATCGTGGTTCCGGCCTTCCCGAATCTGCGGGATCTGGTGCCGGAGGATGACAATCTGCGGTTCTCTCCCCTGGGAGAATGGATCGCAGGAGAAATGACCGCCTGGTTTGCCTGAGCGGGGCATTTGCGGGGAAGCACTGTAAGTCCGGAAAAACAGATTCTGTCGGATATCAGTTTTTCTCTCAAAAGCGGATGCAGTGTGGCGATCGTCGGTCCCTCCGGCTCCGGAAAAAGCACGATTACCCATCTGATCCCCCGTCTCTATGACGTCACGGGAGGGAGGATTTAGACGAATATTAAGGCCGCAAAGACAGGAATGTGCAAGAAAAAACGGTGAAAAACGAAGAAAGGTTTTGACAATTTCGGCGCGATGTACTATGATATCAACAAACAATGATACCACGAGGCGTTCGTGATGCTCTTCATAGAGAGGCATGGATATATGCTGGAGGAGGCGCAAATGACAGAAAAGGATGCTCTGAAAAAGAGAATTCAGGCAGCCAGGGGAGAGATTCCCGCAGATCTCGTGATCCGCGGCTGTCAGGTGGTCAATGTATTTGACGGTCAGATCCGGAACGCGGAGATCGCTGTGACCGAGGGTGTGATTGTCGGCGTGGAGAAAAATGGTACCTACGAAGGCCGGGAAATCGTGGATGGCGCCGGAATGTTTGCCATCCCCGGGCTCATTGAAAGTCATATTCATATTGAATCTTCTCATCTGACACCGGAGGAATTTGGCCGGGTGGCGGCCATCCGGGGAACCACGACGGCCATCGCGGATCCCCATGAGATCGTGAATGTCTGCGGGCTGGAGGGATTTGCCTATATGGCGGAGGCCGCGGCGCTGACGGCCCTGGATATCCGCCTGATGATGCCTTCCTGCGTGCCTTGTTCCCCGCAGGAGTGTTCCGGAGCCACGGTGCGTGCGGCGGACATGAAGGAATGGATGAGGGACGGCCGTGTGCAGGGACTGGCGGAATTTATGAACGTGCCGGGAATTCTGAATCTGGACGAAGATTGCCTGGATAAACTGATGACGGCGAAGGAGACGGGCAAGATCGTGGACGGGCACAGTCCCGGGACCACCGGCCTCGATCTGACGGCCTATATAGCCGCAGGGGCCAGAACGGACCATGAATGTGCGACGGCGGAGGATCTGCAGGAGAGAATCCGGCAGGGAATGTATGTACAGATCCGGAACGGATCTGCCTGCAAAGATCTGCCTCATCTGCTTCCGGGGGTGACCCCGGAGACGGCCCGCTGGTGTCTGCTTTGTTCCGACGACCGGGAGCCGCTGACCTTCCTGACCGAGGGGGATCTGGATGACACTCTACGTCAGTGTGTGGCGCTGGGGCTGGATCCCGTGACGGCGATCCGGATGGGATCACTGAATGCCGCCGAGTGCTATTCTCTCCGGGACCGCGGAGCGATCGCCCCGGGACGCCGGGCAGACATCGTTTTGGTGGAAGATCTGAAGGATTTTAAAGTGCGAAAGGTATGGATAGAGGGACAGCTGACAGCGGAAGACGGTAAGTATCTTCTTCCGATCCGCCGGGCCGACACGGCAGCTGTTTCTGCCGGCATGCATGTGAAAGATTTCTCTGCGGAACGGCTGAAGCTGGCACTGACCTCTGACCGGGTCCGTGTGATTGAAGTCCACGGCGGAAGCGTGGTCACCCCAGGCTCGGAAGCTGTGATCCGGAGAAAGGCGGACGGGGATGCGGACCTGGATCCGGAGGGAGGCATTGCGAAGCTTGCCGTGATCGAGAGACATCACAATACCGGCAAGATGGGTGTGGCCCTTCTTCGCGGTTACGGCATCCAACGGGGAGCCATCGCCGTCAGTGTGGCACACGATTCTCACAATATTATCGCGGTGGGACTGGATAATCAGGAGATAGCCTGCGCGGTGGAGGAACTGATCCGCATGAAAGGCGGCGCGGTGGTCGTAAAAGACGGCCAGGTGAAAGCTTCCCTGCCGCTGCCGGTGGCTGGACTGATGAGTGACCAGCCGGCGGAGTGGGTAGCCGAACAGCTGGAGCATATTTTCCACGTCGCCGTGGATGAGCTGGGAGTGGATTCGGAGGTGGATCCTCTCACCACCCTGACCTTTATGTCACTGCCGGTGATTCCGGAGTTGAAACTGACGGCAAACGGACTGTACGATGTACTCCGGGGCGAATTCGTGGATGTATCTCTGGGATAATACAGGGATACGGAAAAGGGTGTAACCCTGGGATAGCGCAGGGAACCGGACATCGGAGCATCCCTGGAAAAGACAGATACACAGGAGAAAAGGTATGAAAAAAAGAATACTGCTGCCGCTGCTTCTCTTCCTCCTGATGATCACGGCACCGGTCCGGGCCGCAGAGCCCACCTTGAATAAAACCGTACTGAAGATCACCATCGGAAAGAAGGCAGCTCTGAAAGTAAACGGGATTTCTTCCTCTGTCAAGGTGAAATGGAAGAGCGCCGATCAGAAAATCGCCACGGTGACGAAGAAGGGAACGGTTACCGCGGTAAGTGCCGGGAAGACAAAAATCACGGCCACTTTTAACGGTCAGACCCTGACCTGCACCGTACGGGTAAATAAGGTTCCGATTGTCGCCATGAAAAAACTGTCCCGCTACCGCTATTTCCGTAAATATATGTCGGAATCGGAGATGACCAAAGCCTATAAGGCAGCGCTGAAGGTCGTAAAGCCTCTGCAGGGACTCCGTATTGAGGAGCAGGTCATCGGGATCGCCGTGGAACTTCGCCGGATGTTCGATGAGGGCATGGAATACAGCATGAAAAAGAAGCATTACAATGACCCGTACGGATATCTGGTGCTGAAGTGGGCCTCCTGCGCCGGCTGCGCCAGGACCACCGGGCTCTGTCTGAACATGCTGGGCTTCGAGTATGAACATGTAAATGAGAACAAGTACTCCCATCAGTGGGCCAGAGTGAAGGTAGGGAAGAAATACTGGATCTGTGATGCCTACGGTCTGTATGTCGGGGAAGAACCAGGTGTGAGAAAACATCCTTACTTGTCCTAAGTACAACAAATGGTCAGTCACCCGTGTAGCATATCATTTTACATAGATGACTTAGACGGAGAAAAGATATGAAATCATCCGATGTAATTCGTGGATTCGCGGCGGTGCTCTTCGCCGCGAATCTTCTGTTTGTCCTGCTGATCTCTGCCGTGGAAATCGTATGCTATCACATCCCCGGCCTCTATGAAAAGGAATTCCGAAAATACGATGTTCTGGGGGAGATGGCCTACTGGCGGGGGGAAACCATGCAGATGGAAGATCTCTCCGAGGTGATGAAGGAAACCATGCTGTATCTGCGGGGGAGGCGGAGTGACCTCATCGTGGAGACGAAAATTGACGGGAAAGATACGGAATTTTATAATGAGACGGAAAAATCCCACATGGCGGACGTGAGGGATGTCTTCCTCGCAGGCATCCGCCTCCGCCGGATCGCTGCCGTTATCTGTCTTGTCTGTCTACTGTTTATCTCCTTCCGAGATAAACGCTCCGCGAGGATGCGCACGTGTGCGGTGCGGAAGGTGCCATGTGGCACCCCGCACACGGCGCGCAAGACTCGCAAGCGAGTCTTGAACTGGCAAGCAGATAAAACCACCCTCTTTGCAGGTGGGAGAACGGAATCGGTTCCCTTCCTTCTGGCCCGGGGATACCGGAGGATGTGCCGGATTCTTCTGATTCTGGGAGGCGGGATCGGAATCCTGGCGGCTATCGATTTCAACCAGGTGTTTGTCTGGTTCCATCAGATCTTTTTCAGCCAGGGAAACTGGCAGTTCGATCCCCGGGAGAGCCGGATGATAGACGTCATGCCGGAGGGATTTTTTGCAGATATGGCCCTGTTCATCGTACTGGCCTGGGCTGTCTGCGTGCTGGTGCTGTGGATTCTGTCACTGATTCTTACGAGAAAGGGAAGAACGAAGGGAGAGTAACGGAACAGACCGGAACAGACCGGAAGAGACCGGAATATACCGGAACAGACCGGAATATACCGGAAAATACCGGAACCGACATAAACAGACCTGAAAAAACACAGAAAAACCCGGGTGGACCTGAGCGGACCAACCCGGGTTTTAAAAGACCAAAAAGCCGCTGGAAACTGCCGGATAAAAGGGGTATTCTTTGGGCATCCTCTTCTCCCGGAACACCGTCCGTAAGCGGACAGAAAGGAGAATCCTATGAAGATGAAGAGAAGAATGAAGCTTATGGGTTTTCTGCTGGCGGCGGCCATGATGGCAGAAAACGGAGGTCCTGCGATGGTTTCTGCCAAAGAAACCTATCAGGTGGTGGATGAGGCGGAAACCAGGACAGAGGCCAGGAAAAAGGCCAAAAGGCTGGTTTTCAAAAAAAGCAGCAGCACGAAAAAGAATGCGAAAACAAAGAGCTATGGATACAAGTATACCCGGGGGATCCGGTTCCTCTGCAGCGTGGATGACCATATGGACTGGCGCAGTGACGGTAAGAAGATCCTGCGTTCCTCCGCCTTCCAGACCACCAGCGGGATCTGCGTATATAAAAACGGGATCCGGAAGAATAAAACACGCTCCACGAACTCGGTTCATGCCTATGACGGGGAAAAGTGCTTCACCTTCGGCATTCAGGTGAAGGGCATTACGCTGGGGTTCTCCCAGGAATACGTAGACCGCCTGATCGGATATGCCTCCGGCGTATTCCAGGTAAAACCGAATGTATAAGGCGAGGGCCGGATCGCCGGCGGCGGAAAGTGGTTACAATCTCTGACGCAGGATTCTCGTGACTTTAGTCGTGAGAGGAATGCGCAAATG
>CAMOYN010000153.1 GCA_946630035.1 uncultured Lachnospiraceae bacterium | reverse complement strand
GGGCGGGGATGCTGACGGCTCCGCTGCGGGACCGGTTTGGCGTGATTCACCGCCTGGAGTTCTATACGGCCAAGGAGCTGGCTCTGATCGTGAAGCATTCCGCTGTCAAGCTGAATGTGGAGATCGATGACGCCGGCGCCATGGAGATCGCACGACGTTCCCGGGGAACGCCCCGGCTGGCGAACCGGCTGCTGAAGCGGGTGAGAGACTTTGCCCAGGTGCGGTTCGACGGGAAGATCAACCGACAGGTGGCGGATTATACGCTGACCCTCCTGAACGTGGATAAATTCGGACTGGATTCTCTGGATCAGAAGGTGCTGCTGACCATCATTGAAAAATTCGGCGGAGGCCCGGTGGGACTGGAAACTCTGGCAGCTTCCCTGGGGGAGGATGTTGTTACCCTGGAGGATGTCTGCGAGCCTTATCTGATGCAGAATGGATTTCTGAACCGGACCCCGAGAGGGCGAATTGCCACGGAACAGGCTTATCAGCATCTGGGGATCGCCACAGAAGAAGAAACTTAAGAAATCAGAGATAAGTTTTGAAAATGAAAGGCGGGATTGGATTATGGCGGAGGAGCGGAATATTCAGGTTACCATAGCAGGACGGACACTGACGCTTTCCGGCAGTGACGATGCGGAGTATATGCAGCAGGTGGCGGAATATGTCAATGGAAAGATCGAGTCGCTGGAGGCTTCCGACAGTTACCGCCGGCTTCCGGTCGAGGAACGCCATCTGATGACTCTGATCAATATGGCGGACGATGTCCTGAGCCAGAGGCAGAAGACAGAGTCCCTCCAGAAGCGGGTGGATGCGCTGGATGAGAGCATAGATACGCTGCGGCAGGAACTGGTCCGCGCCCGTATGAAAAACGAGAAAGATGCAGCGAAGAAATTGTAGGGAGATCCGATCATGCAGGAAGTAACCATCCGGAGAGAAGATCCGGAGATCGAGCTGCTGGCCCCGGCGGGATCCGCGGGGAGCCTGGCGGCAGCCATACGCTATGGAGCAGATGCTGTATATATGGGAGGCACCCGGTTCGGCGCCCGTGCCTATGCGGAAAATCCCGATGAGGACGGACTGCTGTCCGCCATAGATTTCTGCCATCTCTACGGAAAAAAGCTGTATCTGACCGTCAATACATTGTTAAAAGAAAAAGAACTGAACCGGGATCTGGAATCCTATCTGCGGCCTTACTATGAGAGAGGCGTAGATGCGGTACTGGTCCAGGATCTGGGAGTCCTCTCTTTCCTGAAGAGAACCTTCCCGGATCTTCCCCTTCATATCAGCACCCAAATGACGGTGGCCTCTTCCTGGGGAGCCGCGCTGGCTAAAAAGCTGGGAGCGGTCCGTCTGGTGCTGCCCCGGGAGCTGTCCCTGCCGGAGATCGCCCGGATTCATCAGGAGGCAGACATCGAGGTGGAGACCTTCGTCCACGGGGCGCTCTGTTACTGCTATTCCGGTCAGTGTCTGATGAGCAGCATGATCGGCGGGAGGAGCGGGAACCGGGGGCGTTGTGCCCAGCCCTGCCGCCTTCCCTATAACGGGAAACATCTGCTCAACTGCAAGGATCTGTGTACGCTGGATCTGCTGCCGGCAATCCGGGCGGCCGGGGTTTTTTCCCTGAAGATCGAAGGCCGCATGAAGAGTCCTCTGTATACCGGGGGCGTGGTTGAGGTGTACCGGAAGTATCTGGACCGGATTCTGGCCGGGGAAGAGGAGAACTACCGGGTGGAGGAGGCCGACCGCGACTGGCTTCTGGATCTCTTCGACCGGGGCGGATTCACCGACGGATACTACCGGCGGCACAACGGAAAAGATATGATCTATACCGGCGAGAAACCGAAGGTGCGTCAGGTCAATGAGATCCGCAGAAAAGCACTGGAGGAAGAGCTCGCTTCGGAGGCGCCCGCTCTTGCCATATCCGGACACTGCCGCATCCTTCCGGGAGAACCGATCCGGTTGACCGTATCGGATGGGAGGGCCTCTGCCTGTGTCACCGGTATGCTGGCAGATTCTGCCCAGAGCCGTCCTGTGGCGGCGGAGAAGATCGAGGAGCGCCTGCGCCGCACCGGCCAGACTCCCTTTGTTTTTGACGAACTCCGGGTGGAGACGAAAGACGCATTTGTGCCCATGGGGGCCGTCAATGAACTGCGGCGCCAGGCCCTGGAAGCACTGGAAAAGGAGATCCTTCATGGTTATCGACGTATCTCTTGAGAATATGGATCTTCTGACGGAGGTGCTTTCTGTCCCTGAAGGGAAGAGAGTATATCTTCCCTCTCAGCGTATGGATCCGGATGAGTATCCTGTGTTTGTCCGGCAGGTGAGGGAAGCGGGAAAAGAGCCCTTTCTCTCTCTGCCCTTTGTATTCCGTCAGGAGACGGCGGAATTCTTTCAGAGACATAAAACTGTTCTGACAGAGGCGGGATGGGAAGGATTTCTTGTCCGCAGTCTGGATGAAGCCGCTTTCCTGGAAGCCGAAGGGATTCCTGGCCGGCGGATTTTTGATGCGGGACTGTATGTATGGAACCGGGAAGCCGCCGGCCTCATGAAGAGCCTGGGGGCGGATCTTCTCACCTTCCCCTACGAGTGCCGGGAGCAGGAAATGGCGGAACTGGGGTTTCGCGATAAGGAACTGGTGATCTACGGGCGCATTCCTCTGATGGTATCAGCCCAGTGTACGGCCAATACCGAAGGAGAGTGCAGAAAAAAATCCCAGGCACAGAGGGCCAGGAAGACGGGAAAGGCCGATTCTTCCTGGATGAACCAGGTGGATTTCCGGTATCTGACGGACCGGAGAAAGGCTGTTTTTCCGGAGGATTCCCACTGCCGGTTCTGCACCAGTGTGATCTATAACAGTGTGCCGCTCTGGCTTCTGGACCGGGTTCCGGCGGCCTGCGAGGCTGTCCGCTTCCATTTTACGGAGGAAGCGGCCGGGGAAGCGGCACGGATTCTTGAAAAATTTGTTACCGGAAATACGGCGCCGGAAGGCGCATTTACCCGAGGACATTTTATGAGAGGGGTGGAATGATGGTAAATCTGGCACTGGAATATTCCCGATATCTGATGCTGCTGATCCTGATTCTCTATACCATACTGAATCTCTACGGATTGCGCAGTCTGGATATCGCCTGGCAGAACCGCCTCTGCCGCCATCAGATGATTCTGATTCTGATGCTGCAGTTCCTCGGCTATGTCATTATATATCTGAAGACACGGGAACTGCAGATGGTCATGTTTTATGGAGTACAGGTGGCCGTGTTCCTGGTTTACTATCTCATGTTCGGGCTGGTATACCGACACGGTTCCCGTATCCTGATCAGCAATACGATCATGCTGGCGACCATCGGGCTGATGATTCAGACCCGCCTGAATTTTGAGTATGCGATCCGGCAGTTTTTCTTCCTGTGCATCGGTTTTCTGATGACGCTTCTGATCCCGATCGTGATCCGGTATATGCATTTTCTGGCAAAATTCGGTTATCTCTATGCCATCCTGGGCCTGGGGCTTCTGGCCGTGGTGTGGCGGACCGGATCTACCACCTATGGTGCACAGCTTTCTATTTCCCTGGGAGGATTTGCTCTTCAGCCCTCGGAGTTCATAAAGATTCTGTTCGTATTCTTTACGGCTGCCATGCTGCACAAGAGTACCTCCTTCCCTCAGGTCGTGATCACCACGGTGCTGGCTGCCGCCCATGTCCTGGTGCTGGTGGCATCCACTGACCTGGGAAGTGCCCTGGTATATTTTGTGGCATATCTTTTCATGCTGTTTGTGGCGACCCATCAGCCTCTGTATATGGCTGCCGGATTCGGCAGCGGAGGGATCGCCGCCGCCCTGGCCTACCGGCTTTTCTCCCACGTGCGTGTCCGTGTTGCCATGTGGCGGGATCCCTTCTACGACTATGACAATAAGAGCCGGCAGATCGCCCAGTCGATGATGGCCATCGGAACGGGCGGATGGCTGGGATCCGGTTTCTATCAGGGCATGCCGGGACTGATCTCCCTGGTACGCAACGACTTTGTCTTTGCTGCCATCTGTGAGGAGCTGGGTGTGATTTTTGCCATGTGCGTCATCCTGATCTATCTGGGATTTGTGCTTCAGATGATCTGGGTATCCACCTGGATGAGCGAGCTGTTTTACAAGATCGCCGGATTCGGTCTGGCCGTCATGTTTGGTTTTCAGGTCTTCCTCCATATCGGAGGCGTCACCAAGCTGATTCCCTGTACCGGTATCACTCTGCCGCTGATCAGTTACGGCGGAAGCTCGATTCTGACAACGATGATTATGATTGGCATTATAGAAGGTCTGCATTTGATGAAGGAAAAGGAGGTGCAGGAGGATGAACGGCGCAGAAGATGGGAAGAGGAGATGGAAGAGAGAGAATTTGAGGAACGAATCGGCGGTGGATCCGGAAGAGATGACCGAGACGGACGAAATGGAGCCGATGGAAGAAGACCGATCCGCTGGCAGGAAGATGAAGCGGACGAAGAATTCGAGATCCTCGAACGATAATCCCGCCAAAACCAGAGAAGAACGGCGCCGGGAACGTTCCATGCTCCGCCGCACCAACAAGGAGATCATGTCCGTATCCTATGTCGTAATGCTGCTCTTTGTGGGCATGATCGCCTACCTGGGATATTTTACCGTGCATGATGCCGATACCTTCCGCAACAATTCTCACAATGGAAAGAGACTGGCTCTCCTGGAAGATAAATATATCCGGGGAGAGATCCAGGCGGCCGACGGAACGACGCTGGCAGCCTCGGTTACGGAAGACGGCAAAGACACCCGCTATTATCCCTACGGCAAGACCTTTGCCCATGTGGTGGGCTACAGCTACAATGGTGTCACCGGCATCGAATCCCAGGGGGCCAGCTACCTGCTGAACTCCCATACCAATCCCATCATACGTATCATCGAAGCACTGCGGGGCATCAAATCCTCCGGCGACACGGTGATCACGACTCTAGACGTGAATCTGCAGCAGACGGTCTACCAGGCGATGTCGGATTACAACGGTGCGGCGGTGGTCATGGAACCCTCCACCGGAAAGGTGCTGGCGATGGTCAGCCGCCCCGGTTTTGATCCGAATACCCTCCCGGACAAATGGGAGGATCTGGTGAATGATTCCGGCAACAGCAGCCTGGTGAACCGGGCAACCCAGGGGCTCTATACCCCGGGATCCACCTTCAAGATCCTGACGGCCCTGGAGTATATGAGGGAGAATCCCTCCAGCTGGCCATCCTTTACCTTCGACTGTGACGGCACCTATACGGTGGAAGACTACACGATCAACTGCTCCAAGAAAAAAGAACATGGGGAGCAGGATCTGCGGGCCGCTTTTGCCAATTCCTGCAACGGCGCCTTTGCTGCCCTGGGACAACAGCTGAGTTTCTCCCGCTTTTACAATATGTGCGGGGATTTCGGCTTCAATACCAGCCTGGGAACCCGCGTCCCGACCGCAACCAGCAAGTTTGAACTTTCGAATAACAATTCCACCTGGAAGATCCTGCAGACGGCCATAGGACAGGGCGATACCCAGATCACTCCCATGCTGAACTGCCTGATCGTATCGGCCGTGGCCAACAACGGTGTGATGATGAATCCCTACCTGATCGACTCGGTAGTAACCCGGTACGGAGACAAGGTCGCCTCCTTTGCCCCGGCTTCTCTTCGGACCGTCATGACCGCCGCCGAAGCAGCGGAGATGGAAAAGATGATGGAAAAGGTAGTGACCGATGGTACGGGAAGTGAAGCCCAGGGCTCCGGTTACACCGTAGCTGGTAAGACCGGCTCTGCGGAGACCAGCAAAGACGTAGAGACCAATGCCTGGTTTGTCGGTTACGCCACTGATGACAACAACAACGCCCGCCAGATCGCGGTCAGCATCGTGCTGGAGGAAGGCGGCAGCGGCGGACAAGCCGCCGCCCCCGTTGCAAGAAAAATCTTTGACGCGTGGTACGAAAACCAGTAAGGGAGTTTCATAATCTGTCACGCTCTTTCATTGACTTGCTTTACAGTTCGTGTTATACTGGGTGCAGTTTCAGGGTGACCAACCGGACAGGAGGCTTGCGATGGCATTAGCGACAAGCTGTGGCGGTGTGGTGATTTTCCGTGGAAAGATATTGCTGCTGTATAAGAATATCCGCAGCAAATACGAAGGATGGGTTCTTCCAAAGGGAACTGTAGAGGAAGGAGAATCCTTTGAAGAGACGGCGCTGCGGGAGGTACAGGAAGAAA
>CAMOYN010000152.1 GCA_946630035.1 uncultured Lachnospiraceae bacterium | reverse complement strand
TGGTGCCGGGAGGCAAGATCGTGAAACAGGCGGCAGACGCACCGACACTGACCTTCAACACCATCGGCCGTCACATCTCCCGCATGAATTATGTGAAAGTCGTATCCAACAAGAGCCCCTGGCTGGCCCTGGCGGATCTGGGCGGCGTCTATGTCAATCCTGCCTCCCACGGCGAAGGACGCTTCGTTGCCGATGAGAAATGGCTGAAAAAACTGGCGGAAAACGGACAGATCGCGACCCAGTACTGCGATCCGGAAGGCAATGTGTCCATGGATGAGCACTGGAACTCCAACGGTTCCTTCCTGGCGATCGAAGGCATCACCAGCCCGGACGGCCGGGTACTGGGCAAGATGCTCCACAACGAGAGAGCCGGAGCCGGTCTGCAGAAAAATATTTACGGCAATCAGAACATGCACCTGTTTGAGGCAGGAGTGAAATACTTCTCCTGATGCTGCATTAACTGTATATCAGAAACATCGCGATGTGATATTACTCCCGGCAGAATTCTGCCGGGAGAGCCGACCGCGCATCGCGCAGCATCTCGCTTAGGCGAGATGCTTTTTGTATCATACCTGCACAAAAAGACCGGAAAATCTTTGGCAGGTTTGACGAATAGATTTTCCCCCGGATCTGTGTATAATAAGAGTAGTGCCGGAACCGGTACATTCAAAAGAAAATCATGCCGCAGGCAGGAGGAATAGGAAATGGCAAGTGTATCTCTGAGACACATCGAGAAAATCTATGACAATGGTTTCCATGCTGTTAAGGATTTCAATCTGGAAATTGAAGACAAAGAGTTTATTATTTTCGTAGGACCTTCCGGCTGCGGTAAGTCCACTACCCTTCGTATGGTGGCTGGTCTGGAAGAGATCTCCTCCGGTGATCTGCTGATCGGCGGCGAGAGAATGAATGACGTAGAGCCGAAGAACCGTGATATCGCCATGGTTTTCCAGAGCTACGCTCTGTATCCTCATATGACCGTTTATGATAACATGGCTTTTGGTCTGAAGCTCCGCAAGGTTCCGAAGGATCAGATCGACCAGCAGGTTCATGAAGCTGCCCGAATCCTGGATATCGAGCATCTGCTGGACCGCAAACCCCGTGCTCTTTCCGGTGGTCAGAGACAGCGTGTTGCCATGGGACGTGCCATCGTACGTAACCCCAAGATCTTCCTGATGGATGAGCCGCTCTCCAACCTGGATGCCAAGCTGCGTGTTCAGATGCGTATCGAGATCAGTAAGCTGCATCAGAGACTGGGCACCACCATCATCTATGTAACCCATGACCAGACCGAGGCTATGACCCTGGGTACCCGTATCGTAGTTATGAAAGACGGTGTCGTACAGCAGGTAGATACCCCTCAGAACCTGTACAAGAACCCTACGAACCTGTTCGTAGCCGGATTCATCGGATCCCCTCAGATGAACTTCGTAGACGTTGTTCTGAAGGAAGAGGGCGGCAAGGTATATGCAGAGTTCTCCGGCAACAAGATCCGCGTAGAAGACGCTGAGGCCGCTGTTCTGAAGAAGAAAGGCTACATCGGCAAAACCGTAGTCATGGGCATCCGTCCTGAGGATGTCTACGAATCCAGCGAGCTGCCCGGTGCCTCCAAGGATCAGCAGCTGACCGCCACCGTTCGTGTATACGAGCTGCTGGGTGCTGAAGTATTCCTGTACTTCGATATCGACAATGTAAACTTCACCGCTCGTGTAAATCCTGATACCGAGACCCGTAACGGTTCCACCGCTACCTTCGCACTGGATATGAAGAAAGCTCATTTCTTCGACAAAGAGACCGAAACCACCATTCTGGACTGATCGGACAGAATCTGGACGGATCCTGCAAAAAATGATACTATGGACTGGGCAACCGGTCAGAAAGAATCCCGGAGCTTCTGGCTCCGGGATTCTCATGTATATAAGGAGAGAGGAAAGGTATGAAAAATCAAGAACGCCTGGGCGAGCTTCTCGAAGAAATCAAAGAGCTGGCGGGGGAGGATCTGTATCTGCATGGGGCAGACGGGCGGATCCTGGCCTCCACCAAGGATCCCCGCTCGGAACTGCTCCGTAAAGCGGCCGCCGGGGAACTTTCCCCCGAGGATGTAAGTGCCGGAGCCCGGCAGCTGGGCTGGGAGGCTCCCGGTGCCATGTTCCTTCTTATTATGGATCCCGGACGTCTCCTGGGAGATGTGGCAGTGGAAGCCGCCCGGGCTCTGTTTGAGAAAGATCTCCTGGCGGAAACCCGCATAGATGCCGGGGAGAGAACCTCGGGAAGTGAAAAACTGCTGTTCCTGATTCATGCCTCCGAGTGGGAGGATCCGGTGGAAGCTGCCTCCCTCCTCCAGACCAGTCTGGAAGTGGAGACCGTGACGGATGTAAGAATCGGAACCAGCCAGGTGTTTGATAGTTTTTCGTCCCTGTCCCTGGCTTTCCGCCATGCCGGGATGGCCCTGAAGACACTGGAAATCTTCTCGCAGAAAGAGAAAGTGGCTTCCTGGAGACATCTGGGTCTGCAGCTGGCAGCTCTCCGCCTTCCCGAAGCGGATGTTTCGGATTATCTGGACAGCGTCCTGGGCGAAGGCGCCGGACAGATCTTCTCCGACAGTGAGCTCATGCGGACCGCGGAAGTATTTCTCATGACCGGTCTGAACAGCGCCGAGACGGCCCGCCAGCTCTGTGTACACCGCAATACGCTCAACTACCGGCTGGATAAAATCGAGCGCACCACCGGCCTGGATCTGAAGCGTTTTGAGGATGCGGCGGCTTTCCGTCTGGCCTCCCTGGTATGGCAGCGAAAAGAATAGAACGAGGAGATTTTTCATAGAAAAAGTGGTTGACAAAGGAAGTCGGTAGTGGTATCTTATCTAAGAAAGGTATTAGCACTCCAACAAGATGAGTGCTAACAGCGAAAGGAGGCGGGAGTGAATGGCACTGGATGAGAGAAAACAGAAAATTCTCTATGCAATCATTCAGAACTATCAGGAAACCGGAGAACCGGTCGGTTCCCGCACGATTTCCAAATACCTGGATGTAAAGCTCTCACCGGCCACCATACGGAATGAGATGTCAGACCTCGAGGAGATGGGATACATCGTACAGCCCCACACCTCCGCCGGTCGGATCCCTACCGACAAAGGATACCGGCTCTATGTGGACAGTATGCTGTCCGAGAAGAAACTGCCGGCAGAACCGGCGGCGGATCCGGCTTTCCTGATCAAGAGAGTGGACCGGGTGGAGGAGCTTCTGATGCAGATGGCCAAGATCCTTGCGGCGAACACCAACTACGCGACAATGATCACCGGGCCCCGCTACCGCCGGACCAAGCTGAAGTTCATCCAGCTTTCCCCCATGGGAGAGGGAAAACTTCTGGCAGTAGTGGTAAGCGAGGGGAATATTGTGAAGAACAATATCCTGGACATCGGAGAGGATCTGTCCCAGGACAGTGTCCTGGCATTGAACCTGCTGCTGAACAGCAATCTGAGCGGTCTTACCATCGATGATATCAGTCTGGAAATCATTTCCAAGATGAAGGAAGAGGACGGCGAGCATGCGGAAGTCATCAATAAGGTGCTGGATGCGGTCGCTGAGTCGATCCGGAACGATGATAAGATACCGATTTATACCAGCGGCGCTCCGAATATTTTCAAATATCCGGAACTGACCGGCGGGGATAAGGCCAGCGAGCTGATCAGTACCCTGGAAGAGAAAGAACCTCTGGGAAATATCGTCCGCAGCAGTGGCGAAGAGAGTGAAGGAAAACACGACATACAGGTATACATTGGCGATGAAGTGCCGGTGGATTCCATGAAAGACTGCAGTGTGGTGACAGCCACCTACGAACTGGGCGACGGCGTTCAGGGCAAGATCGGAATCATCGGACCGAAGCGGATGGATTATCAGAAAGTGGTGGACACCCTTCAGAGCACGATGTCACAGCTGGATATCATTTTCCAGGATGATAATAAAGAATAGGAGGGATTTCGGTGGAAGAAGAAATGAAAACCAATGTCCCTGAAGAGGATACCGAAACAGTGGAGAAGACAGCGGAAGCTGCCGATGCTCCGAAAGAAACCGAAGAGCCTGTGAAAGAAGCAGAAGAGACCGCAGAGAAAGCGGAGGCTGTGGATGAGAGTGCCGGGAAGATCGCAGAGCTCACAGACCGGCTGCAGCGTACGATGGCGGAGTTCGAAAATTTCCGCAAACGTACCGAAAAAGAAAAAGCGATGATGTTCGACATGGGAGCCCGAAGTGTGATTGAAAAGATCCTTCCTGTCATCGATAATTTTGAGCGGGGACTGGCCAGTGTTCCGGAAGAATCCAGAGAAGACGGATTCGTCACAGGAATGGATAAGGTATACCGCCAGATGATGAAGGAACTGGAGGAGATCGGCGTAAAGGTGATCGAATCCAAGGGTGAGACATTTAATCCGGATCGTCATAATGCAGTGATGCATGTGGAAGACGACACGGTAGGTGAAAATACCATCGTGGAAGAATTCCAGAAGGGTTACACATATCGCGACAGTGTAGTCCGCTACAGCATGGTAAAGGTAGCGAACTGAGGATAATAAGACTATTACGTTCAGGAGGATATAATTATGAGTAAGATTATTGGTATTGACTTAGGAACTACCAACAGCTGCGTAGCTGTTATGGAAGGTGGAAAACCCGTAGTTATTGCAAATACAGAAGGTGTACGTACGACTCCCAGTATCGTTGCATTCAGCAAGACCGGAGAGCGTCTGGTAGGTGAGCCTGCAAAACGTCAGGCCGTCACCAATGCAGAGAAAACCATTTCCTCCATCAAGAGAGAGATGGGCACCAACTATCGTGTAAATATTGACGGAAAGAGCTATACTCCCCAGGAAATTTCTGCTATGATTCTGCAGAAACTGAAAGCCGATGCAGAGAGCTATCTGGGCGATAAGGTAACCGAGGCGGTAATCACCGTTCCCGCTTATTTCAATGATGCCCAGAGACAGGCCACCAAGGATGCCGGTAAGATCGCCGGACTGGAAGTAAAGCGTATCATCAACGAGCCGACCGCAGCTGCTCTGGCTTACGGCCTGGACAACGAGAAAGAACAGAAGATCCTGGTATATGACCTGGGCGGCGGTACCTTCGATGTATCCATCATCGAGATCGGTGACGGCGTAATCGAAGTTCTGGCTACCAACGGCGATACCCACCTGGGCGGCGATGATTTCGATGATGTCCTGACCAACTATATGCTGAGCGAGTTCAAGAGAACCGAAGGCATCGACCTTTCTAACGATAAGATGGCTCTGCAGAGACTGAAAGAAGCCGCTGAGAAGGCAAAGAAAGAACTGTCTTCCGCCACCACCACCAACATCAACCTTCCGTTCATCACGGCAAACCAGGATGGACCGAAGCATTTTGATATGAACCTGACCCGGGCGAAGTTCGATGAACTGACCCATGACCTGGTAGAGAGAACCGTAACACCGGTGAATAACGCACTGAGAGATGCCGGACTAACCACCGCTCAGATCGACAAGGTTCTGCTGGTAGGCGGTTCCACCCGTATCCCGGCGGTTCAGGAGAAGGTTCGTCAGCTGACCGGCAAGGAGCCCAGCAAGAACCTGAACCCCGATGAGTGTGTTGCCATCGGCGCTTCCATCCAGGGCGGCAAGCTTGCCGGCGATACAGGCGCAGGCGACATCCTTCTTCTTGATGTCACTCCGCTTTCCCTGTCCATCGAGACAATGGGCGGCGTAGCTACCAGACTGATCGAGAGAAATACCACCATCCCGACCAAGAAGAGCCAGATCTTCTCCACAGCAGCCGACAACCAGACCGCAGTGGATATCAATGTTGTACAGGGCGAGCGTCAGTTTGCACGTGACAACAAGTCCCTCGGCCAGTTCCGTCTGGACGGAATTCCGCCCGCACGCCGTGGTGTTCCGCAGATCGAGGTTACTTTCGACATCGATGCCAACGGTATCGTCAATGTATCCGCCAAGGATCTGGGAACAGGAAAAGAGCAGCACATTACCATCACCGCAGGCTCCAACATGTCTGACGCAGAGATCGACAAGGCTGTTAAAGAGGCAGCTGAGTACGAGGCACAGGACAGAAAGCGTAAAGAGGCTGTCGATACCAAGAATACCGCAGATTCCATGGTATTCCAGGTAGAGAATGCACTCTCCGAGGCAGGCGACAAGCTTGACGCTTCCGACAAGGCAGCGGTAGAGTCCGATCTGAACGCACTCAAGGATCTGCTC
>CAMOYN010000151.1 GCA_946630035.1 uncultured Lachnospiraceae bacterium | reverse complement strand
AAAAAATACAGTGTAAATGAGCTCCGTCAGATGTTCCTGGATTTCTTTGAAACCAAGGGACATCTCTGCCGGAGCAGTTATTCCCTGGTTCCTCATAATGACAACAGTGTGCTGTTGATCCCGGCCGGTATGGCTCCCCTGAAGCCTTATTTCACCGGACAGGAGGTGCCTCCGCGTACCCGTATGGCTACCTGCCAGAAGTGTATCCGGACCGGCGACATTGAGAACGTGGGAATTACCGCCCGCCATCTTACTTTCTTTGAGATGCTGGGCAACTTCTCATTCGGAGACTATTTTAAGCGTGAGAGTCTGGCCTGGTCCTGGGAATTCCTTACCAAGGTGATTGGTCTGGATCCCGATCGCCTGTATCCTTCGATTTATCTGGATGACGAAGAGGCATTTGAGATCTGGAATAAAGAGATGGGCATTCCTGCAGAGCGTATTTTCCGTTTTGGCAAGGAAGATAACTTCTGGGAGCATGGCGCAGGCCCCTGCGGTCCCTGCTCTGAGATTTACTATGACCGCGGAGAAAAATACGGCTGCGGCAAACCGGATTGTACGGTTGGCTGCGACTGTGACCGCTATATGGAGATCTGGAACAATGTATTTACGCAGTTTGACGGAGACGGCAAAGGCGGATATACAGAACTGGAATCCAAAAATATCGATACCGGTATGGGACTGGAGCGTCTGGCCGTGGTTGTGCAGGATGTAGATACCGTTTTCAGTATCGATACATTCCGTGCCCTTCTGGAAGAAGTATGCCGCATGGCCGGAAACTATGAATATGAGACAGATCCTAAGAAGGACATTTCTGTCCGTGTTATCGTTGACCACATCCGTTCGGTTACCTTCATGGTATCGGATGGTATTATGCCCAGTAACGAAGGGCGCGGCTATGTTCTTCGCCGGCTTCTTCGCCGGGCGGCCCGCCACGGCAGAATGCTGGGAATCGAAGATGGTTTCCTTACGAAACTGGCCGGCAAGGTCATCGAGGGAAGTAAAGACGGTTATCCGGAACTGGAAGAACGTCAGGAATTCATCCACAAGGTAATCAGCCAGGAGGAAGAGAAATTCAGCAAGACCATCGATATGGGACTTACGATTCTCGGCGAACTGACGGAATCACTGAAGGCTTCCGGCAAGACAGAGCTCGGCGGCGAGGATGCTTTCAAGCTCTATGACACCTACGGCTTCCCGCTGGATCTTACCAAGGAGATTCTGGCTGAGTCTGAGATCGGGGTGGACGAAGAAGGCTTTGCCGCTGCCATGAAAGAGCAGAAGGAACGGGCCAGAAAAGCAAGAAAACAGACCAACTATATGGGAGCCGATGTAACGGTTTATCAGTCCATCGATCCTTCCATTACCTCTGTGTTTGATGGATATGATCACTTTGAAGATACATCGAAGATTACGGTTCTGACCACCGAAGAAGAGATCGCCGAGGCCCTGACCGACGGGCAGACCGGTACGATCATCACGGAAAAAACTCCTTTCTACGCTACGATGGGCGGTCAGCACCACGATGTGGGAACCATTACCGCTCCCGATGGCTCTCTCTTCCAGGTGGAAGATGTTATTAAGCTTCCGGGAGAGAAAACCGGTCATGTGGGACGGGTTGTTTCCGGCATGTTCCGTGTGGGCGATGAAGTGACGATGACGATTGACAAGACGGTCCGTGCGGCTATCTGCCGTAACCACAGTGCCACCCATCTGTTACAGAGCGCCCTCCGCAAGGTTCTCGGGAATCATGTCAATCAGGCTGGATCTGACAATGACGCAGACCGCCTCCGCTTTGACTTCAGTCATTTCCAGGCTATGACGCCGGAAGAACTGCAGAAGACGGAAGACCTGGTAAATGAGAAGATTCTGGAAGATCTGCCGGTCATCACAAAAGAGATGTCCATAGAGGAAGCCAGAGCTACCGGTGCTATGGCATTGTTTGGTGAAAAATACGGAGATGTGGTACGTGTTGTTTCCATGGGAGATTTCTCTACAGAACTCTGTGGTGGTACCCATGTATCCCGTACGTCGGATATCAACTGCTTTAAGATTCTCTCTGAGTCCGGCGTAGCGGCCGGTGTGCGTCGTATTGAAGCTCTGACCTCCACCGGATTGCTGAAATATTACGCTGAGATGGAGAAATCCTATATGGAGGCTGCCGCCCAGGCGAAATGCCTGCCGAATGTCCTGACACAGAAGATCGCTCAGATGGAAGAGGAACTGAAAACTCTGAAATCCGAGAATGAAAAGCTGAAGGACAAACTGGCGAAAGCATCCATGGGAGATGTGACTGATCAGATCTGTGAGGTAAAGGGTGTTCGTGTACTGGCTCTTCCCGCGGAAGGCCTCGATATGAACGGTCTGCGCAATATGGGGGATCAGCTGAAAGAAAAACTGGGTGAAGGTGTAATTGTACTGGCTTCCGCTCTGGATGGCAAGGTAAATCTGGTAGCAATGGCGACGGAAGAGGCCCAGAAAGCCGGTGCCCACGCCGGAAATCTGATCAAAGCCATCGCGAAGGAAGTAGGCGGCGGCGGTGGCGGCCGTCCGAATATGGCTCAGGCCGGCGGCAAGAATCCGGAGGGAATTCCGAACGCTCTGAAGCTTGCGATGGATGTCCTGAAGGACCAGATTAAATAAATACGATTTTGCCCAGGTAACAGGACAAAAGATCGTCCGGAATATGAAAAAAATTGATTTTTTCCCAAACTTCTGGTTGACGAAATCAATAAATATGTTATAATCTAGGATGTGCTTGGAATTGTTACCTACAGTTGCACAATATACAACTGGAGGGGGGTAGGATGAGTTATGGCAAATGTAATCGTTAAAGAAAACGAAACGCTGGACAGCGCTTTGCGTAGATTTAAGAGAAACTGTGCAAAGGACGGCATTCAACAGGAAATTCGTAAAAGAGAGCATTACGAGAAGCCCAGCGTAAGACGTAAGAAAAAGTCTGAAGCTGCCAGAAAGCGTAAATATAACTAATGTGCTCAAAAGGAACAGTCCCTCGGATTGTTCCTTTTTCTGTCATTTTTTAATCTTTGACGTGGGATACATACCCGCGTCAGAGATTGTTCTTGATTCTGTGGGGAAGGGAGTCACATCCAAACAATATGAGTATTATCGAGTCGAATGCATCCGTCCCGGCGGAGCATATGTCCAATGTCTGCGGTCAGCTGGACGGACACATGAAGAAGATCGAGAGAACACTCCGGGTATCCCTGGTGGCCCGGGATGATGGGATCAAAATCATCGGACCGGAGACGGCGGTACGAAGAGCGGAAGGCGTCCTTAACAGTCTTCTGGAATTGTCCCGCCGTGGAAATATCATTACGGAACAGAATGTAGATTATGCTCTGGCGCTGTCCATGGATGACAAGGAAGACGCGATTGCTGAGATCGACAAAGAGACGATCTGCCGTACCGTCAGTGGCAAACCGATCAAACCCAAGACCCTGGGGCAGAAAGAATATGTCGACACCATTCGTGAGAGGATGATCACCTTTGGCCTGGGACCGGCGGGAACCGGAAAGACCTATCTGGCCATGGCGATGGCGATCGATGCATTCCGGAACAACGATGTGAACCGCATTATTCTGACCCGTCCGGCCATCGAGGCAGGGGAAAAACTGGGCTTTCTGCCGGGAGATCTTCAGAGCAAGATCGACCCTTATCTGCGCCCGCTCTATGATGCTCTCTATCAGATCATGGGAGCGGAGTCCTATCTGTCCAATTATGAGAAGGGCCTGATTGAAGTGGCTCCTCTGGCCTACATGCGAGGCCGGACTCTGGACAATGCGTTTATAATTCTGGATGAAGCACAGAATACGACACCGGCTCAGATGAAGATGTTCCTGACCCGAATCGGCTTCGGCTCCAAAGTGGTGGTGACCGGAGACCCTTCCCAGAAAGATCTTCCGCCGGACGCGGTTTCCGGCCTCGATATAGCTGTCCGGGTGCTGCGCGAAGTGGAAGACATCGGTATGGTGACTCTGACCAACAAAGATGTGGTCCGGCATCCCCTGGTACAGAAGATCGTGGAAGCCTACGAGCAATATGAGAAAAAGGAAGCCTATCAGGCAAAACGGAAGGAAGCACACAGAGCCCGCGTGAGAGAACGCAGATCCTAAGCGGTACGGGAGACCTATATGACGATACAGATCGAATTCGAAACGGAACAGAAATTACCTTTTGATGTGAAGCCTGTAATTGAGAGAGTGGTCCTGGGGGCCCTGGATCTGGAAGAGTGTCCCTATGAAGCAGAGGTGAACGTACTACTGACCGATGACGAAGGGATTCATGAGATTAACCGGGAAAACCGGGGGATTGATTCCGCGACAGATGTGCTTTCTTTCCCGATGGCTGAATATCCTGCACCGGGAGATTTCTCCCGGCTGGAGGAGGATGCCTGCGACTGCTTTCATCCGGAAACCGGAGAACTCCTGCTGGGAGATATCGTCATTTCCCTGGATCATGTGAAAGACCAGGCAAAGAAGTACGGCCACAGCGAACTCAGAGAACTGGCGTTTCTGACGGCCCACAGTATGTTTCATCTCATGGGATATGACCACATGGAAGAAGAGGAACGACTGGTGATGGAAGAGCGGCAGCGGAAGCTGATGGAGATACTGGATATACCGAGGTAGCAGTAAACGGAATATTCTGCCTGAGTTGTGCAGATAAGCATTTAAAGGAATAAAATAGTATGAAAATTGCTGTAATCGGCGGCGGCGCAGCCGGGATGACAGCAGCATATGCGGCCGCAGGGCCGGAGAACTCTGTTGTCATACTGGAAGCGGGTAAGATTCCCGGGAAGAAGATTCTTTCTACCGGAAACGGCCGGTGCAATCTTTCCAACCGGGAGATGAAGAAATCCTGCTTCCGTTCCGGTCATCCGGATATCGCATGGCAGATCCTGCAGAATTACGATGTGGATAAGACCCTCGCCTGGTTTAAGAGCCTGGGCCTTTCTTTTTCTGAGAAAAACGGGTATATCTATCCGAGAAGTGCCCAGGCATCTGCGGTCCGGGAGGCACTGGAAGAAGCCTGTATCCGTAAAGGAGTACAGATCCTTTCTTCCACCAGAGTGAGAGAAATCCGGAAGAAAAAGAACCGGTTTTCTCTTGTGGCAGAAGACGGGAGGGAATTCTCTGCGGACCGGGTAATTCTTACCGCCGGCGGGATGGCGGCTCCTTCCACCGGATCCGACGGCAGTGGCTATGAAATCGCCCGACATCTGGGGCACCGGATCATACCGACGGTCCCGGCACTGACTTCCCTGGATTCTTCCGATAAAATATGCCGCCAGTGGCACGGCGTGCGTACCGGAGGTCACATTCGTCTGATGACCGAGGAAAAAATACTGGCGGAAGATTCGGGAGAATTGCAGCTGGTTCGTACCGGAATCTCCGGGATTCCTGTGTTCCAGGTGAGCCGTTATGCTTCCTATGCTCTGGCCGCCGGGAAAAAAGTTCATGCACAGATCGATTTCCTGCCGGAATTCTCCTCCGGAGAGGAAACACAGATTCTCTCCCGATGGAAAAAAGAGGATGGCGATATGCGGCTCTATGCCAGGCTGCATGGATGGTTCCCGGATCGTCTGTGCCAGGTATTGCTGGTACGATCCGGGCTGTCAGGGGAACTGCCCTGCCGGCAGCTGACAGAGAGAGACCTGCACAGACTGTCAGAGGCCTGCCGCCGGTTTTCTCTTTCCATCCAGGATGTTCATGGCTTTGATCAGGCTCAGGTGACAGCCGGAGGCGTAGATCTGTCGGAGATCGATCCGGATACGATGGAATCCCGAAGAATCCGCGGGCTGTATTTCGCCGGTGAGATTCTGGATGTAGATGGCATATGCGGGGGGTATAACCTGCAATGGGCATGGAGCAGCGGAAGATGCGCCGGTTTCGCCGCAGGTGGGAAAGAAAAAGTATAAGATGATCCAGTTGAATGAAATCCGGCTTATGCCGGGGTATACCACGGAAGATATCAGAAAAATACTGAAAAAGAATCGCATTCCCGAGGAAGCAGACTGGCAGCTGATGAAGCTGTCTCTGGATGCCAGAAAAAAAGAGGATCTCCATTATCTGGCTTCCATCGGGGCAACATGGTCAGCGGAGGAACGGTTCCTTCAGAAAAACCGGAACCGTCATATCGTAAAGGCAGAACGATTCCCCTATCAGATGCCTTCTCCCGGAAATCAGCCGATGAGACACCGGCCGGTTGTCATCGGAGCAGGACCGGCAGGACTGTTTGCTGCC
>CAMOYN010000150.1 GCA_946630035.1 uncultured Lachnospiraceae bacterium | reverse complement strand
GGAAGCCTGGAAGGAGATACCGGAGATCGCAGAACGGATTCAGCAGGTAAAAACCTTCCGGGAGCGAAGTCCCCGGGGAGCCACCCGGATCCATGCGATTCACCCCCACCGGTTTGCGGAGATCCGCCAGCCGGAATCCGGTTCCATGATACTGGTTCCCAGAGTCTCCTCCATGCGCCGCCGTTACATACCGATGGGGTTCGCACCCTCGGACTGGATTGCCAGTGACGCGATGCTGATTATTCCCGGAGCCGATGAGGCCCTGTTTTCCGTACTGACTTCTTCTCTGCATATGATCTGGGTCAGGGCTGTGGCCGGAAGGCTTAAGAGCGACTACCGGTATTCTGCCTCTGTGGTCTACAACAACTTCCCCTTCCGTTCCCTGTCAGGGGAGGATGCGGAATGTCTGCGGGAGTGCGGAAGAGGGATCCTCGCCTGCAGGAGCCGCCGGGAAGAGATGACCCTGGCCGAACTCTATGATCCCGCATCCATGCCGGAGGAATTACTTCGGCTCCACCAGGAAAATGACCGGGAAGTGGAACGGGTATATGGCTGTCTGGGCCGCAGCGAAGAGGAGCTGCTGACGGTGCTGCTCACCGATGCCGGATTATCCGTGTGAGAATCAGGAAATACAAGAGGAGGAGACGGAAGAGTTGAGACTGGACCGGTATTTGTCAGAAATGGGGGCTGCGTCCCGCAGCGAGATCCGTGCGATGTGCCGGAAGGGCAGAGTCCTGGTAAATCAGGTAAAAGAAAAAGATCCCGGACGTAAGATCCGGGAAGGGGAAGACGAGATTGTACTGGATGGGGAAATCATTCCCTACCGGGCTTTTGAATACTATATGCTGAACAAACCGGCCGGAGTCATTACGGCGGTATCGGACACCCGGGAAAAAACCGTGATGGATCTCCTGTCCGGAAGGAGAAGAAAAGATCTGTTTCCCGTGGGACGTCTGGACAAGGACACCGTGGGGCTGCTGTTGATTACCAACGACGGGGAACTGTCCAGCCGGCTGCTCTCCCCCAGACACCATGTGGAAAAGGTATATTATGCCCGCGTCACCGGACAGGTTACGGAAGAGCATCGGGAGAAATTCCTCCAGGGCGTGGACATCGGAGATGAGACTCTCACCGCCCCGGCTAAGCTCAGGATCCTTTCCTCCGGAGACAGCTCGGAAATCGAGCTTGCCATCACCGAGGGACGGTATCACCAGGTAAAGCGCATGTTTCAGGCCATCGGATGCGAAGTCCGGTTCCTGAAGCGACTGTCCATGGGTTCCCTTAGGCTGGATCCTTCCCTGCAGGAAGGAGAGTTCCGCCCCCTGACCGAAGAAGAAATATCTGAATTGAAAAGCTAAAAAGTAAAAACAGTGGGACAAAGGAACTCTGCTTTCCTTTGTCCCACTGTCATATTTAATATTCTTTTCTGAAATCCTGTCCCACGGTTATGTTTAGTACACTCTTCCGAAATCCTGTCCGGTGTGTACCAGATCTTTCATATCGATATAAAAACGGGGATAGGAGATGGTCACACAGTTCTTGTGGGTGATCGTGGTCTCGCCTTCACAGTTTAGGGAGGCCACGGAAAAACTCATGGCAACCCGGTGATCATCGGCGCTGTTGATGACCGCTCCGTGCAGAGGGCGGCCGCCCCGGATGATCATTCCGTCGTCCGTCTCTTCCACATCCGCTCCCATCCGCTTCAGATTCTCCACCATGATGCGGATCCGGTTGGATTCTTTTACCTTCAGCTCGGCGGCATCTTTTATGATCGTGGTACCTTTGGCGTAGCAGGCCATCACCGCGATGACCGGGAGCTCGTCGATCAGTTTGGGAATGATATCCCCCTGAATCGTGATGCCGTGGAGTTCCGAAGCTTTTACGACGATATCGGCAGAGGGTTCTCCCTCGGTGCAGATATTTTCATAGGTGATATTTCCCCCCATTTCCCGGCAGACCGTGAGCATGCCGTCCCGGGTGGGGTTGATGCCGATATTTTTCAGAACGATCTCGGATCCTGGCACGATCAGTGCTCCGGCCAGGAAAAAGGCGGCCGATGAGATATCCCCCGGCACCAGAATCTTCTGTCCGTACAGTTCTTCTGCCGGATAGATGGTTGCCGTAGTTCCTTCCGAAGTTACCTCGGCGCCGAAGGTGCGGAGCATCAGTTCGGTATGATTGCGGGAAAGGTAAGGCTCCGTCACGGAAGTCGGTCCGTCCGCCCGAAGGCCTGCCAGCAGGATGGCCGACTTGACCTGGGCGGAAGCCACCGGTGACATATAGTGAATGCCGTGGAGCTGTTTTCCGTGGATCCGGAGCGGAAGGCAGTCGTTGCCGAGGGCGGAGGTGATATCCGCACCCATCATGGACAGCGGTTTCATGATCCGTTTCATGGGACGTTTCTTCAGGGAAGCGTCTCCTACCATGCTGCAGGAAAAATCCTGCCAGGCCAGGATACCGGAGATGAGGCGGGTAGTGGTGCCGCTGTTTCCACAGTCCAGAATGCCCGAAGGCGCCTTCAGACCTTTCAGACCGTTTCCATGTACATAGATGCGGTCCGGAGTGACATCGGTATGAACCCCCATATTCGTGAAGCAGGAAATGGTCGTCATACAGTCAGCTCCCCGCAGGAAATTGCTGATTTCTGTCGTTCCGTTTGCCAGCGCGCCGAACATGATGCTGCGGTGAGAAATGGATTTGTCTCCCGGTACGGTGATCTCTCCCCGAAGTCCGTGCCGGCTGATTTCGTATTTCATGAAAATTCCCCTGTTTCTCTGTTTTTCGGTTTAGTATACCGTGGTTTTTTCTCATTTTCAATTCTTTTTTATATACAATTATTGTTACAAAACCCGGTTCTAAAATATTGATGCTGTATATATCTGCCGAGCGGATCCTGAAAAAATCAAAATATAACGATATTTTTGAAAATTCTGCCGGGATAAAGTATATAAACATCCTATGAATAAACCTTCATGAAAAATATTTTCGGAAAAAATTCATAAATTTATGTCGATTATCCTTGAAAACAAGTGAAAAATCGAGTAAAATATTATCAATGTGCGTCAATCGCTATTATTAACCCAGGAGGAATACTTATGAAGATTTATGAAACGAAAAACATCCGTAATGTTGCGATCTTAGGACATGGTGGCTGTGGAAAGACAACCCTCGTGGAAGCAATGGCATACATTACCGGCGTTACGAATCGTATGGGGAAAGTGCAGGACGGCAACACGATCAGTGATTTTGATAAAGAAGAGATTAAGCGTCAGTTCTCCATCGGCACATCCATCGTTCCGATCGAGTATGAAGGGATCAAGTTCAACTTCCTGGATACTCCCGGATACTTTGATTTTGTCGGTGAGGTAGAAGAAGCTCTCAGTGCGGCCGGTGCTGCTGTCATCGTGATCAATGCCAAGGCCGGTGTGGAAGTCGGCGCTCAGAAGGCATGGGATCTTTGCAATAAATTCAATCTGCCCCGTCTGTTCTTCGTGACCGGCATGGATGATGACAATGCCAGCTATAAGAACGTGGTCAATACCCTTCAGGTTCTCTACGGAACGAAAGTGGCTCCTTATCATCTGCCCATCCGTGAGAACGAGAAGTTCGTCGGCTTTGTCAATGTGGTTAAGATGAAAGGCCGTCGTTTCACCGAGAAGAGCGACTATGTAGAGTGTGACATTCCGGATTATGTTATGCCGAATCTGGAGCAGGTTCGTGAGAAACTGATGGAAGCCGTAGCGGAGACCAATGAGGATTTCATGGACCGCTATTTCGCAGGCGAAGAGTTCACCTACGATGAGATCCGCAATGCGCTGCGTACCAATGTCCGCTCCTGCGACCTGGTTCCCGTTCTGATCGGTACCGGAATCAACGGCAACGGCGCCCGCATGCTGCTGGAGATCCTGGCCAACTACTTCCCGTCGCCCGCAGAGCATTTCATCAGCGGCACCAACCAGAAGACCATGGATACCTTCGTCGCCGACTATGACTGCCACAAACCCGAAGTTTCCCTTCGCGTGTTCAAGACCCTGGTGGATCCTTTCATCGGTAAATATTCCATCTTCAAGGTTTGCTCCGGTATCCTGAAAGCCGATACTCCTCTGTACAATGTAAATAAAGAAGCCGATGAGAAATTCGGCAAGCTCTATGTACTGCGGGGCAAAGAAGCCATCGAAGTGAAGGAACTGCATGCCGGCGATATCGGTGCGGTTCAGAAACTGTCCGTCACCCAGACCGGCGACAGCCTCAGCGACAAGGCTACTCCGATCCTGTATCCGGTTCCGGAACTGTCCGTGCCTTACACCTACATGGCTTATCATGCAAAGACCAAGGGCGATGATGACAAGATCAATGCCGCCCTCACCAGAATCGCAGAAGAAGATCTCACCATGCGTACGGTCAACGACAAAGAGAACCGTCAGCTGCTGCTGTATGGTATCGGCGACCAGCATCTGGAGATCATTGCCAGCAAGGTTCTTTCCCGCTACAAAGTGGAGATGGAACTGGAGAAACCGAAGGTGGCTTTCCGTGAGACCATCCGCGGCAAGGTAAAAGTTCAGGGTAAACATAAGAAACAGTCCGGCGGACACGGACAGTACGGCGATGTTACCATGGAATTCGAGCCCAGTGGAGATCTGGAGAAGCCTTACGTATTCGAAGAGAAGATCGTCGGTGGTGTGGTTCCGAAGAACTACTTCCCTGCCGTTGAAAAAGGTATCCAGGAGATGGTTACCAAGGGCCCTCTGGCCGGATATCCTATCGTTGGCCTGAAAGCTACCCTGGTATTTGGTTCCTACCATCCGGTGGATTCCTCCGAGATGGCCTTCAAACTGGCTGCCATCCTGGCTGTTAAGAACGCTTTCGCAGATCCTGCCAGCAAACCCGTTCTGCTGGAACCGATCGCCAGCCTCTCCGTCAAGGTTCCGGACCGCTTTACCGGTGATGTCATGGGCGATCTGAACAAGAGACGCGGCCGTGTTCTTGGTATGAATCCTGACCATCAGGGCAACCAGATCATCGAAGCAGACGTTCCGATGATGGAGCTCTATGGCTACAACACCGACCTTCGTTCCATGACCGGTGGTATCGGTAACTTCTCCTACACCTTCAGCCGCTACGAGCAGGCTCCTTCGGATGTTCAGGAGAAAGAGATTGCCGCGAGAGCAGCCGCCAAGGAAGAGTAATTTAACGAGTATAACCTTTCTTACAGAAAAGGAGAAGATAAGCGCAGCGCTTCGGTGCTGCGCTTCTTTTGCCTCACAGCCTTGACAAACACATATGAGACAAATATAATATAGAAGATATTGTCAGCAAACCAGTATTGCTGTACAAAAAAACAATTAATCTGAAAGCGGGAGAATGATTATGAGCGAAGCATATAATCCCAAGGTCATTGAAAAGAAATGGCAGAAAATCTGGGCCGATGAGCGTGCATTTCATGCTGAAAACGATTACACAAAACCAAAGATGTACAATCTGGTAGAGTTTCCTTATCCTTCGGGTCAGGGACTGCATGTAGGTCATCCGAGACCTTATACCGCCCTGGATATCGTATCCAGAAAGCGCCGTATGCAGGGATACAATGTACTGTTCCCCATGGGATGGGATGCCTTCGGTCTGCCCACCGAGAACTATGCCATCAAAAATAAGATTCATCCGAAGATCGTGACTCAGAACAATGTAAAACGCTTTAAAGCTCAGCTGCATGCTCTGGGATATTCCTTCGACTGGGAGAGGGAAGTCAACACGACGGATCCGACCTATTACCACTGGACGCAGTGGATCTTCCTTCAGCTCTTTAAGAAAGGTCTCGCTTATAAGACGGAGATGCCCATCAACTGGTGCACCGGCTGCAAAGTCGGCCTGGCCAATGAAGAGGTCGTCGGTGGTGTCTGCGAGCGCTGCGGTTCTCCGGTCATCCATAAGATGCAGTCTCAGTGGATGCTGAAGATCACGGCCTATGCCGACAAACTGATCGATGATCTGGATATGGTAGACTATATCGAGCGGGTAAAGGTGCAGCAGAAAAACTGGATCGGCCGTTCCCACGGTGCCGAAGTAGATTTCCAGATCAAGGGAAAAGAAGAAAAACTTCGTGTATATACGACTCGTCCGGACACCCTTTTCGGTGTTACTTACATGGTTCTCTCTCCGGAGCACCCCTACATCGAGCAGTTCAAGGATGAGATTAAAAACTTTGACGAGATCCAGGCCTATCGCGAGGCGGCAGCCCGCAAGTCCGATTTCGAGCGTACCGAGCTGGCAAAGGAAAAGACCGGCGTCTG
>CAMOYN010000149.1 GCA_946630035.1 uncultured Lachnospiraceae bacterium | reverse complement strand
AGTGGAGCATAGGGGGATCGAACCCCTGACCTCCAGATTGCGAACCTGGCGCTCTCCCAGCTGAGCTAATACCCCAAACAAGAGATATTTTACTCCTATTTCCTGTAAAAAGCAAGTGCTTTTTTGCAGGAAATAGGAGCCGGGGAAACCGTGGGACAGGGGGATGTTCTCCCCTGCCCCACTCTGTCCCAATCAGTCCTGGATGTACCAGAGGTCGCTGTCGTCGTACTGACCGGGGAGGGCGATCCAGTTTCCATCGGAGGCTTCGATGAACCAGCCGTCGTCGTAGTGTTCCATCCAGCCGTAGTCTCCGTAATCCGAGGAGATTCCTTCGTACCAGTACTGCCAGATCGGGGGATTTACATCCTCATTGTACCAGAGCCAGCAGTCGGATGCCTCGTCGTAGTAACTGTCGGCGCCTTCATCCCAGACCAGGACTTTGTCGCTGGCCTGGTTGTCTTCCACATAGACGTGATCGCCGACTTTCGCAAGCCCGATCGTGTCTTCCGACAAAAGAGGAGTGGCGGGTTGATTTACGCCGCTATTGCCTCCAACGGAGACATTTTCCGTGCCGGTTTCGCCCGAAGGACTGTTGCCGAGCCAGAGGAGGAAGCGGAAGCCCGCAGAAAATATGACAAAAAGTACAAGAAGCAGGATCAGGCGCCGGGGGAGTCTGCGAGCCCGTCCGGAGGAATATGTGTCGGAATCATAATCATAGGATGAAGCGGCGTCTGCGCGGGATTCCATGTATTCATCCAGCTCGGAGACAATGTCCATCGGGCCGTTGCAGCTGGGGCATTTCAGACTCATGGCGGAGACCTCGTCCTGACTCAGATTCAGGATGGTGTCCTGCCCGCAGTAGGAGCAATGGCAGACGACATTTTCAAATTTTCCGTCCTTCTCAAAGGACACATTGTCGTATCGCGTACCATTTTCGTCGTAATAGCCCTTTTCGTAGCTCGTGCCGGTGGACTCATCGATCCAGGCGACCGGGTAGAATATATAATCGTGCCGCCGGCCGTAGTGATAGGTCGGGCGGATCGGCCCCCGGAATCCGGAGGGCTGATGGAATCTGGGCCGTGCATTTACCGCAGGCTCCGATCTCTCACGGGTCGGGGCCGGGGTACTGTAACGGCTGGTAGAAGAATGCCGGGACGGTCCCTGGGAAGCCAGGCTTCCGCCCAGCAGCCCGAAGCCCAGACCGGCAGAACGCGAGCTGTGGGAACTCGGACCCCGGGAAGGGGCAGAGCGCGAACCTCCGGAAACAGAACTGCGGGAGGCGGAACTCTGGGACCGGGAGCTTTTCGAGCGGGAACTCGGACCGGAACTTCTTGAACCGAAAAGGGAACTTCCCGAACTGCGGGAACGGGAACTTCTTGAACTGGAGCTCCGGGAGCTGGAGCTTCTCAAACTGCGGGAACTGAAACTGCTCGAACGGGAGCTGCTGGAGCTGGAACTTCTCGAACTGGAACTGTGCGTTCTGGGCGGCATAAAATCCCTCCTATCGTGGGACAGGGCGAACGTCCCCCTGTCCCACTTGGGTCGATTACTGTGTGATTTCTACGGACTTTTTCGTCCAGGCGGAGGTGTAGGTGTTTCCGTCGTCGGCGTCTTTGTAGGCGCGGATCCGGATGTAATACGTCTTGCCCTTCTTCAGACCGGTGAGGGTGCGGGTGGTTGTCTTGGCGGAGCCCACGTCAATGGATTTCTTGCCGGATTTGAAGTTGGATTTTGTGCTGTACTCGATCTCGTATCCGTCGATGCCGGCACCGCGTTTCCAGGTGACTTTCACCTTCTTACCTTTGACATTGACGACGGATTTGAGTTTAACTTTTTTGGGGTTGACTTTAATGGTAACGGATTTCGTCTTCTTCGCGTATTTGCTGGTCTCGGATGCAATGATGGTGATCTTCGCGGTGCCGATACCGGTGACAGAAACCCGTCCTGCGGAGGAGACTTTCGCTACATTGTAATTACTGCTGGCATAGGTCAGTCTGCCGTCGCCGCTGGTCTTGGCATTCAGGCGGAAAGGATCATCGCCAAGGGTCAGAACATAGGACGACTTCGGTCCCGTGATCTTCTGGCTGTAGCGTTTTACCGTTACATTGACGGTTTTGGAAACCTTTCCTTTCCAGACTTTGATCTGGCATTTGCCGGCACCGACAGCGGTGATCTTTCCAGTATCGTCTACGGTGGCAACTTTCAGCAGGCTGGATGCGTATCCGACATTGCCTTCAGGAACCAGCTTTGTGATCTTGATCTGTGCGGTTTCCCCCACCATAAGGGTGAATTTATTCTGTTCAATCTCCAGCGCCGGTACCACGATATTGATTTTAACGGAAGCGGATTGGTTCACCCCGTCGTTTGCCGCTGCCGTAATGGTCACCGTGCCGGCGGCTTTCGGAGTCACAACGCCCTGATCCGACACCGTAGCCACCGCCGGATTGGACGAAGTCCAGGTGAGCTTCGGGAAAGAAGCATTGGACGGAGTGACCGTGGCCTGTATGGTCTGAGGTTCACCGACATACATCTCCGCTGGAGCGGACAGCGTAATATGGGAGACATGGTGGAAAAACAGGAAATCATAGTAGCCGTAGGCACCGTTTTGGGCAACTCTCAGGTAATAGGAGCCAGGAGCCAGTGTCCGTGTAAAATACCGGGTCTTCGGGGCGGTCAGACTGCCACCATACTCCGTCCCGCCGGTGATGCCAACAAGATCACTTCGGTGAATCTGCCAGTCGATGCCAGAGCAGTATACACGGAACATCAGAGTGATAGGATCGGTTCCTTCCACGGTGAAGCGGTACCAGTCCGTCTTGTCCTGTACGGAAATCAACCCTTTGTACTCCGTGTTAAAGACGATCGACATAGCCTGATTTGAATCCTGATTCGGCTCGTTCTCCTGATTCCCCGCGGTATAGAAGGAGGCTTTCAGCTTATACTTACCGAAATAAGGACCATAATCCCAGGGATGGACATTTACATAATAGGTACCTGCCTCCAGATAAAAACTGCGGCTTCCGTTATAGGGAGAGGTCTCCGAGCCACCCCAGATGCCGCCGGAGGATCCGGAAGTGATCTGCCCCAGGTTTTTCCGGTTTTCGTCGAGGAAAAAGAATATCTGCCCGCTCTTCATGTTCTGGATATCAACCGTCACATAGCCGGGCCGAGAGGTCGTTATCTTATAGAGGTGGACATTCTTATTAGAGGTGGTTTCTCCGCTGGTCCATTCGTTACTGAAAGGCAGATTGAAATGCTCCTCGATCACATCATCCGCAAGCACACGGACAGACCGGCCGGGGAGGAACATCAGCATCAGAAGAAATGCGGCCCAAAAGAGATAGTGGGTACGGAGGAAACGATGGGTGCCAGATAGATTGTTTTTCATAATACCTTCCTTTCTTGACCACTGGGGACAGGTCCCGGTGGCGGAAAACGGTGCCGCCGGAGGGACCTGTCCCCGGTGGCGGGTTACAGGGGTTCGAAGTCTTCGGCGCCGTGTTTGCAGAGCGGGCAGATGAAATCGGCCGGCAGTACGTCGCCTTCATAGATGTAGCCGCAGACCTTGCACACAAATCCTTTTTTCTTTGTGGGCTGGGGTTTGGGTTTTACATTGCTTTGATAATAATTGTAGGTCATGGATTCCTTGTCGTTCATGACGCGGCTTTCGACGACGGAGCAGAGGAAAAGGCCGTGGCTTCCCATATCCATGTAGCTCTCTACCTTGAGGGAGATTACGGAGTTGATGTTCTTCGTGAGGAATACCAGTCCGTTGTCGGTGCGGGGGAGTTCCGGGCAGCCGGCGAATTTGTCCACGTTCCGGCCGCTCTGGAAGCCGAACTGCTGGAAAATGGCAAAGGGTGCGGTGATGTCCAGGCAGTTGACGTTCATGATGCCGGTCTCTTTGATGACATCGTGGCTGTAGTTGGCCTTGTTAATGCCTACGGCAATGATCTGGGGCTCGCCTGCCACCTGGGCCACGGTATTTCCGATGAATCCATTGTCCTTTTTGCCATCGTTGCTGGTGATGACGTAGAGGCCGTAGCTGATCTTGAAGAGGGCGGCCTTGTCGTGCTTGTTGGCCAGCTCGGAGGACTGGGCCACATATTCCCGGCAGAGTTCATCCGCCAGCTTCACCAGGGCAGCTTCGCTCTCTTCATTCAGTGCGGAGTGAATGGTAACGGTGTTTTTGGCGAAGTCCAGTTTCGGGTTCTCGCCGAACATTTCCCGCATGATCTTCGCGGCCTGGGGAGCCCAGGTGCCATTTTCAATAAATGCCACGGTGCGGTTCTGGTAATTGCGCTCGGTCAGATGCTGGATGAATTCCCGCATCCAGGGGAAGATCTCGCCGTTGTAGGTGGTGGTGGCGAGGACGATTTTGCTGTAGCGGAAGGCGTCTTCCACTGCTTCCGGCATGTCGTCCCGGGCCAGATCCATGACGGACACCTTCGGGCAGGCGCGGGCTTTCAGCAGTTCCGCCAGCTTCAGGGCCGCTTCCCGGGTGTGGCCGTACACCGTGGTGTAGGCGATCAGAATGCCTTCCTCCTCGGGGGTGTAAGAGGACCATTTGTCATAGAGTCCCAGATAGTAGCCAAGGTTTTCCGTCAGAACCGGTCCATGCGTCGGGCAGATAATCTGGATGTCCAGACCGGCCGCGGCCTTCAGCAGAGCCTGGGTCTGAGGGCCATATTTGCCCACGATGCCGAAGTAGTAACGGCGGGCTTCGCAGGCCCATCCTTCCGGATCCTCCACATCGTTGGCTCCGAATTTGCCGAAGCCGTCGGCGGAGAAGAGGACCTTGTCGGTGCTGTCATAGGTCACCATGACCTCCGGCCAGTGCACCATGGGAGCAAAAACGAAGGTCAGAACGTGCTTCCCGAGGGTCAGGCTGTCCCCGTTCTTCACGGAGTGCCGGGGCGCCGACAGAGCTTTCGGGAAGAACTGATCCATCATTTTGAAAGCCTGATCATTGCTGACAATCGTGGCTTCCGGATAGACCTGGCAGAAATTCGCAATATTCGCTGAGTGATCCGGCTCCATATGCTGGATAATCAGATAATCGGGAGTCTTGCCGTTAAGCACGGTCTTCAGATTCGCCAGCCATTCCTCGGTGAAATGCTGGTCCACCGTGTCCATGACCGCGATCTTTTCATCCAGAATCACGTAGGAATTGTAGGCCATACCCAGAGGAACCACGTACTGGCCCTCGAACAGGTCGACCTGGTGATCATTCACACCCACATAGCGGATATCTCTTGTAATTTCCATAAACACCTCCATATTATTATTCTGTTTTTGTGGAACAGGGGACGGTTTCCCCTGTCGTTCTGGGTCAATTTTCCCGCAGAATGGAAATCAGTACGAAGACTGTCAGCAGGAAGGGATAGTACAGGCAGGGAATGATGGCCATGCTGGAGATGCCGGCGAGGGACGCGGCGATCAGAAGCTGGGCTCCGTAGGGGATGATTCCCTGCAGGATACAGGAACAAGTGTCCAGGAGAGACGCGGTCTTCTCCGGTTCGATGTTGTATTTTTCACTGATTTCTTTGGCAATGGGGGCTGCGATGACGATGGCTACCGTATTGTTGGCTGTGGAAATATCCATCAGAGCGGTCAGCAGTCCGATGCCCAGCATACCGCCTTTCTTGCCGTGAAAATGCTTTTCAATGAATTCCAGAACCGCGGCGAAACCGCCGTTTTCCCGGATCAGGGAGGCAATGGATGCCACCAGGATCGTGACGATCATGGTCTCAAACATGCCGGACGTGCCGTCACCCATGGAGGTGAAGGCGGTGATATAAGTCAGTGTGCCGGTAAAGGCACCGGCCAGCATAAAGAGTACGATGCCGATGCCCAGCACCAGGAATACATTGACACCGAGAATGGCCAGCACCAGAACCACAAAATACGGGAGGGCCTGGGCCAGGTTGTATTCATAGGTGCCGACGGATACCGCATTTCCCTGCAGCGCGATAATCACCAGAATGACCAGGGTGATGATGGCCGCCGGGAGCGCGATCCGGATATTCACCCGGAACTTATCCCGCATCTCCACACCCTGGGTCTTCGTGGCGGCAATCGTTGTGTCGGAAATGAAGGACAGATTGTCCCCGAACATGGCACCGCCCACGACCGTGCCGACACACAGCGGCAGGGAGAAACCGCCGCCGGCCGCCACCTCCGCCGCGATGGGAACCAGAACCGTGATGGTACCGACACTGGTACCCATGGACATGGAAATCAGACAGGCGATCAGGAACAGACCCGGCACAGCAAAATTCCCAGGAATGATGGAGAGCAGCAG
>CAMOYN010000148.1 GCA_946630035.1 uncultured Lachnospiraceae bacterium | reverse complement strand
CGACAACCTGTACGTAGCCGACGCCACCATCCTTCCGAAATCCATGGGCAATCCGCCCATCCTCACCATCATGGCCCTCGCGAAAAAGATCACCACCCTCGTGGACTAGGGGACACAAAGATATCCGTTGTACAGCGACAGTTTCTTATGGTATACTGTATCTGCCTTGCGAGAATCTCAATCTGCACCTGGGAGGAGCAACGATGCATATCAATAATCATTTTTTCCTCCGGGAAATGACGGGCGAAAAAAACAGTACGCGAATCCTGCGCTCCGGTGAATGCCGGTCAGAAGAACTGCCGATCCTTCACGAGCACCGGATGGATGTCTATATTAATGAAATCCACACGATGCGGCTGGTCTGTACGGGGGATCATCTGCCGGAACTTGTGGCAGGGCGGCTGCTCACCGAAGGCATCATACGAAATACCGATGAGATCAATTCCATCTATATCTGTAAGGACGGGTACACCGCCAGAATCTTTCTGGCACAGGAACCCACAGCACCTGTTAGTGCGGAGGTACCTGCTGCGGAGTCAGTACCGGCAACACCAGACGGTACAGAGTTCCCTGCTGCGGAGTCAGTACCGACAGTTCCCGAAAACGCAGAGAGCATTGCTGAGGAGCCTACCTGCTGCACGGGAAACCGGATCCTCACCGGGAAATTTACCCGGTATGCGGATCTGTCGGCCTTGCCCTCCGCCCACTGGGAACCGGAGTGGATCTTTGCCCTGGCGGATCGTTTCCGGGATGGCATGCCGGTTTATGACAAAACATTTGCCACCCACAGCTGTTTTCTGGCCAGAGGAAAGAAACTCCTTTTCGCCTGTGAGGACATCGGGCGGCACAATGCCCTGGACAAAGCGGTCGGCTATGCGCTGCTGCAGAAAATTCCCAGGGAAGAATGTATCTTGTACACCAGCGGGCGCATTCCCGTTGACATGGCGGAAAAAGCGATCCGTTCCGGCATTCCGGTGCTGGCCGGAAAAGCTTCCCCGACCGTGGAAGCCATCGAGCTGGCCCGCACATATAATCTGACACTGATCAGCGGAGCCCGGCCGGACCAGATGCGCCTCTGGCATGACGGATCGAAAACGCAATAAATATTGAAAATTTACGGAGGTTCTTATGACTCCTTTGTTATTATCCGAAGCCATCGAATTACTTCTTTCATATATAGTACCCATTAAGGAAACGGAAATGGTGGATCTCTGGGATGCCGGGGATCGTATGCTGGCCGAGGACATCCGGGCCATGCACGATCAGCCCCCATTCCCCCGCTCTCCTCTGGATGGCTATGCCCTGCGCGCCTGTGACATTGCCGGTGCGAGCCGCGAGCATCCCGTCCGGCTCCGGGTCGTGGACGAAATCTGCGCCGGACATGTGTCACTGGAAACAGTCACGCCAGGAACAGCGATCCGCATCATGACCGGAGCTCCCATTCCCGAAGGAGCCGACTGCGTCATCATGCAGGAACAGACAGACTATGGGGAGGACACCGTCGAGATTTACGGTCAGGTTGCCCCCTGGCAGAACTACTGCCCCCAGGGCAGCGATTACCGGGAAGGAACTATTCTTCTGCCGAAGGGCATGATCCTTACCGATGCGGAAATCGGAATTCTGGCCGGCCTGGGACTGGCGGAAGTGCCTGTGGTTCGTAAACCCCGGGTTGCCCTCATCACCACCGGGGACGAGACCGTAGCCCCCGGCAAACCGCTGGCTCCGGGCAAGATTTATGACTCAAATCTGTATACCGTAGGTGCCGCCCTGCGGGCTCATGGCGCGGTACTCTCCCGGAAGATTCATGTCCTGGATGACGCCGAGACGGTAGCAGAGCAGATCCGGGAAGCCGCAGACGGCGCCGATCTCATCGTCACCACCGGCGGCGTCTCCGTCGGAAAAAAGGATATTATGCATGATACCCTGAAGCTCCTCCCTGCGGAGCAGCTGTTCTGGAAGATTGCCATCAAACCCGGGATGCCTACGTTGTGCGGACTTTATCAGGGAAAGCTTCTTATCTGCCTCTCCGGCAACCCCTACGGCGCCTACGCCAATACCCATCTGCTGATCCGCCCCCTCCTGGCACGCCTCGCCGGACGGAAAGATCTGGCACCGCGCCGGGTTACCGCCGTTGCAGACAACAGCTTCCCCAAGAAAAGCAAGGTTGCCCGCTACGTCCGTGCTTATTACGAAAACGGACACGTGCGCATGACCGGCGGTTCCAACGAATCCGGCGTACTGAGCACCCTCCGGGGCTGCAATTGCCTGCTGGAAATCCCCGCCGGTAGCGAATCCCTGGAAACCGGGACCCAGGTACAGGTTATTCTGCTTTAGTCATATTTACAAAAATGGCCGAAACCGGCAAAAAAAACGGTATCCACATGAACCATCATTCACTGATCAATGAGATGAAAACAGACGGCCTCATTCTGGCCGGGGGCAAAAACAGCCGCATGGGCGGCCAGTTTAAGGGAAATCTTATCATGCCCGAATCCTCTAATGGCCGATCACAGGGAAAGCAAGAAATGCAAGTCGGGCACCTGGATGCAAACCATGCCGCAGACGAAACCATCCTCACCCATCTGCTGAAGGAATTTTCCGTCTGCAGCAACACCTGGATCTCCTGCGGAAGCAGTTCTCTTCCCGTCATCGAAAGCATCCTGCATCATCCGGGAGCGGAAGACACCCCCCGCCCAGAGACACAGAGGAGCATTCCCGCAGACAACCTCCGCCCAAATACACAGAGGAGTATACCCGCAGACCATCTCCTTCCGGACCTCTATCCCGGATGCGGTCCGATGGCCGGAATCCATGCCGGTCTCCTCGCTTCTCGCAGCGAATGGATGGCCGTGTGCGCCTGCGACATGCCCTTCCTCACCTGGGAGTTCTACCGGCATCTCATTGACCGCCTGTCCCAGCCCGGAACACCCCCCTGGGACGGCATCGTCCCCACCCTCCACGGCAGGAAAAATCCCCTCGCCGGCATTTATCACAGACGCACGATTCCCGCATGGGAAACCTGCCTGCAGTCCGGCGATTACAAGATCGCCCTCGCCCTGAGCCGGCTGCATATCCGTTACATCGAACTGGAAGATTGTCCGGAGCTGGCCCATATGCTCGAAAACATCAACACCCCCGAAGATTACCAGCGAGTCAAAAGGGACGGTTCTTTCTGACTCATTGCATGCAATGAGTCAGAAAGAACCGTCCCCTTTGACTCGTTTCTATATTAGTGGTAGCTGCCGTATTTGAGGGTGGTTTCTTTCCAGGCTACCATGTTTTCATGTTTGGCGTTGTCGAGCATCAGGGAGCAGTCCATGATGAATCCGCCGCCGGGGGCCAGGATGTCCAGCTGGCGTTTGGTTGCCTCGATGACCTGCTCTTTGGTTCCGAAGGCCAGGAGGGCATTGGGCAGGTTTCCGCAGATGCAGGCTACCTTGCCGACGGTCTCCTTGGCGCGCTTGATGTCTACTTTTTCAAACATGTAGACCACTTTACCCTTCGGTACCTGACTGAGGATCTCCAGGCGGCTGTTGTAATTCCCTTCACAGAAGCAGACCGGTGTCATGCCGTTTTCGATGACCAGATCGATACAGCGTTTCAGGCAAGGCCAGTAAAATTCCTCATAGGCCGCGTTGCTCATGAATTCGTCGACGCCGCAGTGCAGGGGGAGGAATACTCTCTTGGCACCCCGGGATTTGTAAATCTTCACGAGCCGCTCTACGTTCATTTCCGTAATCTTTTCTACTGCCCGTTTCAGCTCATCCGGATAATCATAAATATCCGTCACTACCTGAAGAATACCGCGGATGCTGTCGCCGAAGGCATCAAAGGGAATAAAGAAGGTTCCCTGACACATGGTGGAGAAGCCTTCATCCGCGATGGCTTTGCGCACCGCCGCCATCTGGGCACCTCTGGCGGCGCAGGCTTCCCCGGCCTTCATCAGTGCCTTCAGGGCGCTCTGTACTTCCGGATCGGCGAAAGCTCCCAGGTCTGCATAGAAACCGGCGTCATACACTTCCCGCAGATACAATTTGCTCAGGCCCTTCAGTTCTTTGAATTTTCTGGGCATCAGTTTTGTCATTATTACATGGGTCGGATCCTGGATAAATTCCTCATACTCATCGTCCTGAAGATACACTCCGTCGATGTGCTGGAAAGAGGAATCCAGAGGAAGATCCCAGTCCGGGCCCGGCCACCGCAGGTAGTCCGGTTGCAGTGCTTCCAGAGAATCCATCCCATAGAGCCCGCCGATATTTACGGCATCCGGCTCAAAATCCCGCATATACTTCTGAAATCCAGGAATCATATTCCGGGCATCTTTCATGGCATCATAGAAAGAGATTCCTGCATCCATCAGATAAAACCCGCTGGTCTTCGGTACAAAGGGTACCCGGTCCGGTTCTTCCAGTGCAATTGCCTGATCCAATCGTTTATCACGTTCCTGTTTCGTATCCATGGCTCTCCTCCTTAGACAAATTAAATAAAGAAAAATGTGGCAATACCTCTGTTATCTCTTCATTTTTATGATATAATCAAACCAATCTATTGTAAATTATGCAAATATTCTAATCCTTCTATCTTCTATATTGTATATTTTATCCAATATCAGATTGGCCGCATCCGATTAGACAAATTTCACGGAGGTGCCTGAATGAAACTGCCTTTTCTGGTTATGACAGAGCTCCTTTTCAGCGGTTCGGAAAAGATCCCCCCTTTCCCCGCGGATACTCCTGTAGACACAATCCGCTTTGCAGATGCATCTGCCGCGATCCACATTCCCGATCTGTCCCCCGGTACATTTTCAGAGTCATCCGAAACGCCACCCGATTCCGATCCCTCACCGATGAAAGACAGCCCGGGAAATTCCGGCTACGTGCTTTTTCTCAGTGGTTCCGGAAACGGAAGCTGTCAGATGCGTTTATGCGATCCGGCCGGGAGGGTGATATGGAGCTATCCATGGGACGATCCGCACACTCTGTTCGAAATTTTCAATCGTTGTATGGACATACTGGATCATTTCCGCAGACTGTTTGCCACTTTAGAAGAATCCCGCATCGAAGGCAGTTTCCGGGAGGATGCCACAGAAAACTCCTCTCTGGAAAGATACATTTCCCATTGTTCCCGTATTATCGGGAGTCCGGCTTATCTTGTGGATTCCACTTATAAGGTTCTCGCCATCGATCCTTCGCCGATCTATTCCGAAATCAGCGCCATCTGGCGGCATCTGACCGGTCAGAGATATCTTTCCTACGACATCATCTCAGCTCTTCAGGACAGCGGAGAACTGCAGCAGATGGATACCCGAAACGGGTCTTCCCTGATCCGTTCGGAAATATTTCCCACCGAATTTATCAGCTGCACTTTGGAAAATGGCGGCCAGATCATCGGCCATCTGTTCTTTGTGGGATATAATCAGAAGCTGACCCCCGGCAAGGTGGCACTCGCTGAGCAGATCCGGCAGTATACGCAAAAAATTCTCGCCGAAGAAGCGACTTTCTTTTCCGCCAGATATCGGGGTTACGAGAATTTTTTGATCCATGTTCTGGAAAATCATCTTCCGGAGGAGACGATGCTGAGAAGACAGCTTACGGCTCTTCACTGGAAACAGGACGGATTATACTGTCTCGCTGCCATACAGCCGGAATCTGCCGACTTACTGACACAGGAGAGCATCTGCCGGGAGCTGGAATCGAAATCCGAAGGGAAACCGGTGATCCTGGAAAACCGAGTCATCTGTATTTTTCTTCTGACAGATCACACGAAGAGGCAGTTGCTCACCAAATATCTCCACAACCTGGCCAATACATGGCATTATCCCATCGCCATGAGCGACTGCTTCTTTGGATTCAGCCAGCTGCCGATATACTACCGGCAGACCCTCTCCATCCTGCAGCAAAAGTATTGCACCGAGAAACATCCCTTCTGTCAGTACTCCGACATAGCCGTCCGGCATATGATACAACACGCTCTTTCCGACGAGGATCTCTCCCTCCTCCTCGACCCTGCCGTCGATACTCTTCGCCGGTACGATCAGAGGAACGGCACCGACTACCTGAATACACTGAAGACTTATCTGCAGAACGAGCGGAACATCACAGAGACCTCCCGCCGCCTTTACATCCATCGAAACACCCTTCTGTACCGCATCGAGCGGCTGGAGGAACTCACCGGTCTGGATCTGGATAACCCCGCCATACGCCTCCGCCTCCTCCTCTCCCTCCTGTGAGTCAGAAAGAACCGTCCCTTTTGACTATTGGAGTAAAGATTTGATCAGTTGAACAGAGAAAAATAAAAAATGAGAGTGAG
>CAMOYN010000147.1 GCA_946630035.1 uncultured Lachnospiraceae bacterium | reverse complement strand
GAGCTGGATGAGATCTCCCGGAAGATCATGCAGCACGAGATCGAGGAAGCGGCCCTGAAGAAAGAAGACGATAAACTCTCCCAGGAACATTTGGCTGAGGTTCAGAAAGAACTGGCGGAAATGCGGGAGAAATTCAATGAGATGAAGGCTCGCTGGGAGAATGAGAAGACGGGCATCGGCAAGGTGCAGAAACTTCGTGAAGAGATTGAGCAGGTGAATGCGGAGATCGAGCGTGCGGAGCGGGAGTACAACCTGAACCGGGCTGCGGAGCTGAAGTACGGACGTCTGCCGTCACTGAAGCAGGAACTGGCCCAGGCCGAAGCCGAGGGCGAACAGCAGAAAGCATCCTCCGATTCTCTGCTGAGAGATGCCGTCACCGAAGAGGAGATTGCCCGGATCGTTGCCCGCTGGACCGGTATTCCCGTGGCGAAACTGATGGAAGGTGAGCGGGAGAAACTCCTGAACCTGGAGTCGATCCTGCATCAGCGGGTGATCGGCCAGGATGAAGCCGTGACCAAGGTCAGCGAGGCAATCCTTCGCTCGAGAGCCGGCATTCAGGACGCCAACCGGCCCATCGGTTCCTTCCTGTTCCTGGGACCCACCGGCGTCGGCAAGACCGAGCTGGCGAAAGCCCTGGCTCAGGCATTGTTCGATGATGAGCACAACATCGTCCGGATCGATATGAGCGAATATATGGAGAAATTCTCCGTATCCCGTCTGATCGGAGCGCCGCCCGGATATGTGGGCTACGAGGAAGGCGGCCAGCTGACCGAAGCCGTCCGGCGGAAACCCTACTCCGTCATACTGCTGGATGAAGTGGAGAAGGCTCACCCCGATGTGTTCAACATCCTGCTGCAGGTACTGGACGATGGCCGGATCACCGACTCCCAGGGCCGCACCGTGGACTTCAAGAACACCATCATCATCCTGACCAGCAACCTGGGATCCCCTTATCTGCTGGAAGGCATCCAGGAGAACGGCGAGATCAGCGAAGAGGCCCTGGAACAGGTAGACCACCTGCTGAAACAGAGCTTCCGCCCCGAATTCCTGAACCGTCTCGATGAGATCGTTTACTACAAGCCACTGCAGAGAGACCAGATCGGTAAGATCGTAGATCTGATGATCGCCAACCTGCAGAAACGGCTTGATGACAAGAAATTAACCGTAACCCTGACAGAAGCCGCCAAGGACCAGATCATAGAAGACAGCTACGATCCCAACTTCGGCGCCAGACCCCTCAAGCGTTACATCCAGAGAAAGGTAGAAACCCTCATCGCCCGGAAGATCATCGCCGGCGACATCTCTGAAGGCGACGACCTCGTCGTCGACGCAGCCGGAGGCGAGCTCTATCTGAGGTAAAAATGTATTTCGTTTCGGCAAAAACCGTGAAATACGTGGTACCGTTCTGTATTCCAAATTATTTTGTATTCCAAATTATTTCGAAAACTGCAATATGAAACAGGGGAGGGTTCCTCGTTCCACCCGCATGGCGGAACGAGGAACCCTCCCCTGTTTTATACTATTCACGCCAGGCCCGGATCTGGAGATCCGGGTAAGGCAATAAGTGGACGGCATCGTTGTAGCAGTCAAGCTGCCAGGTGCCGTCCTTTTCGCTGTAATAAAGACTGGTGACGGAGGTATGCTCAAGTTTCCCGGTAAAGCGGCGGCCGCAGGAAAACGGCAGATGCAAGGCACCGCAGAGGATGGCTCGTATGGCCTCCAGATGGGTGACGATGGCGATATCTCCTCCGCGGTGGGAACCCGAAGCCGCAGCGGAAAGGTGGTTGCCCGCTCTGGTACCAGATGCCGCAGCGGAAAGGTGGTTGCCCGCTCTGGTACCAGATGCCGCAGCGGAAAGGCTGCCACCCGTACCGGTACCAGATGTCGCAGCGGAAAAACTGTTGTCTGCCCCAGTTGCTTCCTCATTTGTGAGAGCGTTTTCAGCGATAAGCTCATCCAGAACCGGTTTTATGCGGCGCCACACATCCTGAAGATTCTCGCCGCCGGGATAGGGGATGTCATCCTGGGTCTGCGACCGCTGCCGGTAGAAATCAGCGTAGCGGTAAAAGCGGGTACGGAAATCAAGCCCGGCGATCTTACCGTAGTCGATTTCCTTCAGCTCCTCCCGGTACTCGCAGGGAAGCCCGGTGGCGGAAGAGAGGATCTCAGCGGTTTCCGATGCACGAAGCAGAGGGCTTGAAAGGATACGGGAAACTTTCAGCGACCCGGAAAGAGCCAATCCATTGGACGAAACCAAGTCTGCGGTGGCAACCAAACCATCGGTAGAAACCAAGTCATCGGGAGACAAAGAAGCTTCGGCGGCCATTGATTTCCCGGAAAACCGCTCCGCCAGAAGTCTGGCCTGCTGCCGTCCGGTATCACAGAGCGGTACATCCGCTCCACAGTCTTTCGTTGTCTGCCTTCCGTGCCTGATAAGATATAAGTGCATAAATACTAATTCTCCTATTTCTAAACGATAGATATTATAAGAGACACATAGCGTGTCTAAAATGTTATGAGCGATAAAACTGTATAGAACGAGTTTGGTTCATTTTCTAATTTGAAAATAAAAAATACTACCCGCTGATTTCTTTTGTGACCATAGAAAGCGGATCAAACATGGTCCGTTTGTTCGCATTTTCACATTTTCCAGAAAAATACAACCTGTTTTTATGACTTGAGGGCCAGATTTTCAGGACATTTGGGTAGCATTTTTTCCAGAATATGCTTATGGCGCACAAAATCAACGTTTTACTACATTTTGGGCAGAAAACAAGCCCTTGGGAGGGTAGTATTATTTGATATCATGCTGAAAAACGAACAGATGGACAAGATCATTTCGCATGTTAGAGTTGATGTGCCTGGGCACCCCAATGACAACAAGTGTAAGATATGGCGGTACCTCCCGATTGTATCATATGGAAGCTTTTATGCTTCCTTCGGCCGTGCTTCCCTGCGGATATGGAAGCTTCTATACTTCCTTCGGCCGTGCTTCTCTGCGGATCATGTAGCGGATGACGTCGAACATGTGGGGTTTGAATTCTGCGAGGGACATGGGCTGGTTGTACAGGATGATATTGTAGCTGGTGCTGCTGACGAATTCGATGATCATGTACAGCATCCGCTCGGGATTGTCGTAGGTATTCGTGGATTTTTCCAGGAGTTCGTGGTAGAGCCGGTAGGATAATCCCTGATGTCCTTCTCCGTCGTCCAGAAAGCTGTTCTTAAAGAACCCCCAGGACAGGTGCCGGGAGATGAATTTGACCAGGGCGGGGCTGGCCTGGAGCTGATCGACCATGTGGTTGACCAAGAAGATGACCTGGTCTTCGAAGCGGGGACATACGGCAGGATCCAGATCCTGGTAGGCTTTCATGAAAATCTGGTCTGCTTCGTGGGCGATCAGTTTGTTCCGCAGGTCAAATTTGTCTGTGAAGTATAGATAAAATGTCCCTTTGGCTACGCCGGCGTGGGATACGATCTCAGATATAGAGGTCTGGCGGAATCCATTGGTTGTAAACAGATGAAAGGCAGAGTCCAGGAGGGATTCTTTTTTCTGTTGTTTTTTCAGATCCACTTTCGTCATGAAATACACCTCTTTCTCAGAACAGTCTCAGATCAACATCAGAATAATTTCAGATAACATCAGAATAATCTCAGATATAACATCAGAATAATCTCAGATAACATCAGAATTATCTTGGAATAACCCTAAGGCAATAATCCCAAGGCAATGATCCACAATTATTATGATATATCATTTGCTCAATTAAAACGACATCATTTGATATTTTTTATGTGCAAGCCTCATTATGAAGGAAGAGGGGGGTTCTGTCAAGCGCCTGAAGGCATTTTCTTATATAAAAATGACCAAAAGTCAAAATTTTTCCCTAAAAAGGTTGACCTTTGGTCATTTTTGCGTTATAACAGCGATGGTGAAAACCAGAATATGGCAAATGCAACTGCCGCAGCAGTGGCGGAAGGCCGGATTCTGGGGAAGTAGTTATAAAGGGGCGTTTTCAGATGCTTAAGTTTGGTAAAGCGGTTGTTAAATCCAGGGTGTTTATATTGATTCTAAGTTTCTTACTGCTGATTCCGGCGGGGATCGGTTATGTGATGACGAGGATCAATTACGATGTGCTGGCCTATCTGCCGTCGGAGATTGATACGATGAAGGGGCAGGAGATCCTGAAGGATCAGTTCGGGACCGGGGCCTACTCCATGTTCATCTGCGAGGGGATGGAAGAGAAGGATGTGTCGGCGCTGAAGAAGCAGCTGGAAGAGGTGGATCATGTAGAGAAGATCGTCTGGTATGATACGCTGGCGGATATCAGTATCCCGATGGAGGATGTGCTGCCGGAGAAGCTCTATGAGGCGTTTAACTCGGATGATGCCACGATGATGTTTGTGATCTTTGATACCGGGACGTCGGAGGATGAGACCATGGATGCCATCCATGAGATCCGGAAGATCGCGGGGGAGCAGTGCTTCCTCAGTGGTATGTCGGCCATCGTCACGGATACCAAGGATCTGTGCGATCAGGAGGTCGTGATCTATGTTATCATCGCAGTGCTGCTCTCGGTGCTGGTGCTGAGTCTGACCATGGATTCCTTCGTGATTCCTTTCATGTTTTTGACCAGTATCGGAATGGCTATTGTCTATAACCTGGGATCGAATATAATATTTGGTGAGATCTCTTATCTGACCAAGGCGCTGGCGGCTGTGCTGCAGCTGGGTGTGACCATGGACTATTCCATTTTCCTGTGGCACAGCTATCTGGAGATGCAGCAGAGCCATCCGGATAAGAAGGAGGCGATGAGCTACGCGGTGGCGGCGACGCTGAAGTCTGTGGTGGGCAGTTCCATCACCACCGTAGCCGGTTTTATTGCTCTTTGCTTCATGACATTTACACTGGGACTGGATATCGGTCTGGTTATGGCCAAGGGTGTGGTGTTCGGCGTGATCAGCTGTGTTACGATTCTGCCCTCCCTGATTCTGGTGTTTGACAAGGCGCTGATGAAGACCCGTCACAAGAATCTGATTCCTCAGATCCCGGCGGTGACGGATTTCATCATGAAGCATTATCGGATCTTTGCACTGATCCTGGTGATCTTCGTGTTCCCGGCGTTCTACTGCCAGATGCATTCGAAGGTGTATTACAACCTGGATAAGTCGCTGCCGGATTATCTTCCCAGTGTGCAGGCCAATACCAAACTGGATGAGAAATTCCACATGGGTGCGGCGCACATGCTTCTGATTGACAGCACCCTGCCCCGCAAGGAAGTGGATCAGATGGTGGAGGAGCTGAAGAAGATCGATGGTGTGAAATCGGTTCTTGGGATAGAGTCCGTCGTGGGTCCGCTGATTCCGGAAAATATGATCCCGGAGAAGCTGACGAAAATTTTCCGGAATGACCGCTGGGAGATGCTGATCATGACGAATAAATACGCAGTGGCTTCCGACGAGGTGAACCGGGAGTGCGAGGAGATCAATGAGGTTCTCCACCGCTACGATCCCAACGGACTGCTGGTTGGTGAGGCTCCCTGCACGAAGGACCTGATTGACATCACGGACCGGGATTTCAAGGTGGTCAATGCCATGTCCATCGGAATGGTATTTCTGATCATTTTCTTCGTGTTTAAATCCGTGTCCCTGCCTTTTATACTGATATTTGTCATCGAATTTGCCATTTTCATCAATCTGGGAATCCCGTATCTGACCGGTACGGTGCTCCCCTTCGTGGCAAGTATCGTCATCGGTACCATTCAGCTGGGTGCCACCGTGGACTACGCCATCCTGATGACGGGACGGTATGAACTGGAGCGCTGCTCCGGAAAATCCAAACGGGAGGCGGTATGGATCGCCCACCGGACCAGTTTCCGGTCGGTTATCGTCAGTGCCTTCAGTTTCTTTGCCGCCACCTTCGGTGTGGGTATGTACTCCGGTATCGATATCGTCAGTTCGCTGTGCATATTGATGGCCCGGGGCGCGCTGGTCAGCATGGCTGTGGTTCTGACGATTCTGCCCTCCATGTTGATGGTATTTGATAAATTGATTATTAAAACGAGTATCAATTTCCGTAAAGCCGGAATTAAAGAGTGATCAGGAGGAATCAGTTATGAATATTAATAGAAGATTAGCAAAGCATGCGGCCTCTGCCGCGGCGTTCCTGCTGAGCGGTATGCTGGCAACGTCACCGGTACTGGCGGAAGCCGGCGGGATGACCCAGGATGAAGAAAAACTCGCAGAGAATATTTCGGCTGCCGTGAAAAATGCCACCGAGGCGGAGAAGAGAGAGACCGTCTATGTCAATGCAGATGCCAGCGGTAAGGTGAAGGATATTACCGTCAGCAACTGGCTGAAAAACAGCGGAAAT
>CAMOYN010000146.1 GCA_946630035.1 uncultured Lachnospiraceae bacterium | reverse complement strand
ACATGAACAAACTGGAAGAACTGGTAGCAGCCAGCAAGATCAACAGCCTGCTGAAACGGGAAGAGGATGACCGTCAGATGAACCGCATGATTCTCATGGTTCTGGCCGGCATCGGCGCAGTGGCTGCCATCGCAGCGATTGCCTTTGCGGTATACCACTTCTTCTTTGCAGAAGAACTGGAAGATTTTGATGATGATCTCTATCTGGATGACGATGAATTAGAAGACTTTTTCGATGACGAAGATGACACCGAAGAAGCAGCTCCGGAAAAGAGTGAACCCGAAGCAGAGGAGACGGAAGAGTAATCGCGAGAGATTGCTGAACTTTGCCGAAATCTCAGAGGATATGATATGAGTTAACAACTGCCTGTCGGATCATGATGCGCGTGCATAGAACATGTCCTGCCGGCAGTTTTTCATGTTTTAGATTGGAGCGGATTATGAAAAAAGGAACGATCTGTGAAGGCGTGATCGAGCGTATCCAGTTTCCCAATAAGGGGATTCTTATGGTGGAAGATACCCGGCTGACGGTAAAAAATGCCCTCCCCGGTCAGAAAGTCCGCGTATCTGTCGCAAAAACGCGCCAGGGAAGAGGGGAAGCCAGGCTGCTGGAGGTCCTTGAGAAATCACCGCTGGAGACGGAAAAGGCCCCCTGCGTTCATTTTAATGATTGTGGTGGCTGTCTGTACCAGACCATTCCTTATGAGACGCAGCTGGAACTGAAGGAGGCCCAGGTCCGGGAGCTGCTGACTCCTCTTCTGGGAGAGGATCTGCCCATGGAGCCGATTCTCGCCAGTCCCAGGACCCGGGGATACCGCAATAAGATGGAATTCTCCTTCGGAGATGAATATAAAGACGGTCCCATGACCCTGGGAATGCACCGGAGAGGAAGCTTCTATGACGTGGTGACCGTGGATCATTGCCAGATCGTGGATGAGGACTACCGGCAGATTCTCCGGACCGTTCTGGATTATATGACGGAGAGGAAGATTCCTTTCTATAAGAAGATGGCCCGAGAAGGCATGCTGCGGCATCTGCTGATCCGGAAAGCCTTCCGGAGCGGAGAGATCCTGGTGGATCTGGTGACCACCTCCTCCTGGCAGCCGGAAGACGATCTGGTACAGCGGATTCTGGCGCTGCCGCTGACCGGCCGGATCGCAGGGATTCTTCACACCGTGAACGATGCGGCCGCGGATGCCGTCATCAATGAGAGAACCGAGATACTGTACGGAAAAGATACCATTACCGAAGAACTGCTGGGGCTTTCCTTTCAGATCACTCCCTTCTCCTTCTTTCAGACAAACACCCTGGGAGCAGAGGTCCTCTATTCGGTGGTGAGGGATTACATCGGAGACACAAAGGGAAAGGTGATCTACGACCTGTACAGCGGAACCGGCACCATCGCTCAGATCCTGGCGCCGGTGGCGGATCATGTCGTCGGGGTGGAGATCGTGGAAGAGGCGGTGGAGGCAGCCCGGATCAATGCAGAGGCCAACCATCTGTCAAATTGCCGGTTTATCGCCGGCGATGTCCTGAAGGTGCTAGATGAACTTCCTCAGGCCCCGGATCTGCTGGTCCTGGATCCGCCGAGGGACGGAATCAATCCCAAAGCTCTGAAAAAAATCCTGCAGTATGGGGTGGAACGGATCGTCTATGTCAGCTGCAAACCGACCAGTCTGGTGCGGGATCTGGAAGCCTTTACCGCGGCAGGATACCAGGTAAAGAAGATTCGCTGCGTTGACATGTTCCCTCACACCGCCAACATAGAAACCGTCGCGCAGCTTTATAAGGAATCCTGATTTCAAGACTCGCTTGCGAGTCTTGCGCGCCGTGTGCGGGGTGCCGCATGGCACCTTCCGCACCGCACACGTGCGCATCCTCGCGGAGCGTTTATCTCGGAAGGAGATTGGACTCCCACTGAGACAGGCTTCGTCCTCACTCCCACCTGCAGAGGTGGGAGTCTTATCTGCTTCCGAGATAAAAAAACGGACGTCCGGGGGGACGTCCATTTTTTTTTGCGCCTCGGCTAAGCTTCAGGCAGCTTCGCCGAAGAAGATCGGATGTATTATTGGATCTGCTGTTTCTCGCGCCGGGCGATGATGGGAAGGATGACGCCCAGAGCGGTCAGAACCAGCGGTGTGATGACATTCAGGGCAAAGGTGAACAGATCCGTATCATACATTCCGAGGATGCAGCTAGCTGCGGTTACCACGAAGCACCAGGCACCGAAAAACATCGCAACGGGGCGGCTCTTCACGAAATGGTACTCCCGGGGGAAGCGATCGCCGGCATTTCTCAGTGCCAGATAAGCGAAGAACACCCACAGGTAACGGAGCGGCATGCAGACGGAGTTGAGCTTGGTCAGCTGTTTCAGAACGGCCGCTGCGCCGGGGACTACCGACTGAATCAGGATGATGGAACCGGAGAGGATGGCAACCATCTTGATACCGTTGATATAGGCGCCGGCATCATTTTTCTTCAGGAGGCCGGAAGGGATGAAGGCACGGGAGGATTCGTTATCGAGCAGCATACGAAGCGGTGCGTCGATACTGATAACCAGGGTGGAGAGCTGTCCGATCGCATTGCAGAGGGCATAGATGATCAGGAGCGAGTCCCCTATATGGTAGTAATTCCCGAGCTTCTGAAAAGCCCAGTAGGAGCCGTTGGAGTTATAGGAGTTAAAACTTTCCGTCGATTCATTGATCACGGCCGGATCAAACATCATTCCCATGGCAATGGTACCCAGAATCGCGCACACAACCACCATGATGGCGAGGCTGATCATCGCACGAGGGAAACCTTTGCTGGGATTCTCTACCTTATTGACATAGGGAGAGATCTTCTCACAGCCGCCGACGGCGAAGACCAGGATGGACAGGGAAGTAAAGTATCTCACATCAAATCGGGGGATCAGGTTCTTCATGCTGAAATCCATGGCCAGATAACCGCCCTGGGGATTGATGGCCGGAGCCGCAAACATCATCAGGATATAGAGAATCGACATGACGAACATGCTGGTTCCTGCGAGCATGGCCAGTTTTTTCAGTGGATTCAGTCCGCGGGAGGTGACCCAGCAGAAGAAGAGAAGCAGTGCCAGAGTTACCAGCTGTACGGCCAGTGTCGGGAAGCTGTCATAGGTCTCACCGTTGCGGAAAACGGCCCAGCTGAGGGCTTTGAGTCCGCCGGAGGACTTGGATGCGATGTATGTGATGTGACAGGCCCAGTAGGTCCAGCCTGCATAATAGGCCAGCTTCGGGCTGGTGGTACTGTGAATCCAGGAGCTCACACCACCGCCGGAATTCTTAAAGGCTGAGCCGAGCTCACCGACCATCAGGGCGTAGGGTACAAAGTACAATGCAAACATCAGGATCCAGCTGAAAATAACCTGTATTCCGTTAAAATATACAAAACCGTTCAGGACATTTCCGAAGCCCCAGACGGTGGAGAACGCCATAAATGCCAGCGTACTCCATTTGATGCGTTTTGAGTCCATTACGTAATTACCTCAATATTACTTTAAAAAAATTGCTTAAAAAATTACTTCAAAAATGATTGCAGAAATAACTGCAAAAAAATACTTCAAAAATACTTCTGTATTACCGGATCAGTTCTGAAAACTGATTTTATAGCTGCCGTCCGAAAGGAAGCGGACCGATCCGGAGAATAGCACCTGTGCGGCGCGGACCAGATAAGCAGTATCCTTAGCCCCGGCTGTTTCATAGGGCGAATGCATGGCGAGCTGCGGGAGTCCGACATCGACGGTGTTGAGAGATACCTGGCTCTGGGAGATATTTCCCAGGGTGGAACCTCCGAGCATGTCGGAGCGATTCGCAAAGGTCTGATAAGGAACCTCGGCCTTGCGGCAGATGGTGCGGAAGATTGCCCCGGATACAGCGTCCGTTGTATATTTCTGATTGGCGCTGTACTTGATCACGACTCCGTGGTTCAGCAGAGGCCGGCTGGTGGGATCGGTCTTGTCTTTGTGATTCGGGTGAACGGCATGGGCGTTGTCGGCGGAGACCATGAAGCTCGAGGCTACCCTTCTCATCAGGTCTTCTTCCTTGCCGCCCAGCGCCAGATTGATACGGCGAAGGGTATCTGCCAGGAAGGTTCCGGCAGCACCTTGCCGGCTGCCGCTGCCGACTTCCTCGTTGTCGTATACGCAGTGAACCGCGATACTCTGATCCGGGGTCGCCTGCAGAAATCCCTGCAGGGAGGCAAAGGCACACTGCAGATCATCCAGCCGTCCGCTGGCGATGAATTCCTCTTCCGGCCCGAGGAAGGTTCCCTTCATCCGGTTGTACAGGAAGAGATCGCTGTCCAGAATCTGTTCCGGTCGGACCCCCGCCTCGGAAGCGATCAGTCTGGTCAGCCGGTCTTTTTCCTCTCCGGCTTCACAGAAGAGAGGGAGCATATCCACCTGAGCATTGTAACTGTATCCCTCATTGACCTGGCGGTTCATGTGGATCGCCAGATTGGGAATGATCAGGAGGTCTCTGTCAATATTTACCAGGCGGGTTTCCACTCCGCTTCCGGTATCGACGATGACACGTCCGGCGATAGAAAGCGGCCGGTCGAACCAGGGGGCGCATAACATTCCGCCGTATTTTTCCGTGTTCAGACGGATATAGGCGTTATCTACGACGATCTCTGCATTTGGCTTGATCTTAAACGCAGGAGAATCGCTGTGGCTTGCCATGATCTGAAATCCGACCGGATCCGGACGGTCCGGTATCTGGAAAGCGATCAGAGCGGAACCATTGCGTGTCACAAAGCAACGGCTCCCCGGCGCAAGATCCCAGGAATCGCCCTCGGTCAGCCGGGTGAAACCGGCGTTTTCCAGGATCTGCTCCATATTGTGTACAGCGAAAAATGCGTTCGGGCTGTTGTCCAGAAAATTCAACAGCTCTTCATTAATTTTTTTTGCGTTCATACATACTTCCTTTCACTTATGCAAAAAAAATAGTCTGTACAGACAACATACTATGTACTGACAACAAAATACTTATTATAGGCACTTTTTTTCAATTTGTCCATATAGTATCTTGCGAAAAGATCAATCTCTGACGCAGGATTCTCGTGACTTTAGTCGTGAGAGGAATGCGCAAATGGAAACTCGTCTCGGACGTGGGATACAAACCCGCGTCAGAGATTAAAGCCTCCGGCGGATCGTAGCCGAAAACTCCTGTAAGACGAAAAAGCGCAGTCACCTGTGGTAACTGCGCATGTTTGGCCCGGCAGAAAATTTCTCCTGTTTCGTGGAAAATTGTATCCGGGAAAAATATCGGAATTAACAGTTTTCCGGGAAGTGAAGGGGATCCTTCCCGCTGCGGATGCCGGTCTCCAGTGCATCGATGGCCGCCATATCTTCTGGAGCCAGTTCGAAGTCAAACAAAGCAATGTTCTCGCGGATCCTCTCAGCATGGCTGGACTTGGGGATCGGCAGCTGATTGTGCTGGATGTGCCATCTCAGAATGATCTGGGCCGGGGTACGGCTGTATTTCTCTGCGATCGCCACTACAGCCGGCAGGGACAGATCGGCGGTCCGGTTGATGGGCTCATAGGAAATGATGCGGATATCGTGGGCTTCGCACCACTGAATCATTTCTCTCTGCTGATAACTGGGATGGCATTCAATCTCGTGGATGGCGGGATAGGCGCCGAACTCTTCTTTGATTTTTTCCAGCTGCTCAATGGAAAAATTGGAAACACCGGGACTGTACACCAGGCCACGGTCCACCAGCTTCAGCATCTGCTCATAGGCTGCAAGACGGCGGTCTTCTTTGGTTCCTGGCCAGTGGAGCAGATAGGCGTCCAGATATTCTGTCTTCAGGTTCTTCAGGCTGCCGGTGCAGGCTTTCTCCAGGTCATCAAAGGAAGTGGGCCAGGCTTTGGACAGCACGAAGAGTTCCTCCCGGCGGGAGGAGGCATGAGCCAGTGCCGCTCCGACGGCGTCTTCGTTGTTATACATCTCTGCGGAATCAATATAGGTATATCCGGCTTCCAGGGCGGCTTCTACGGCGCGGGTCAATTCTTCCCCAAATGCGTTGTAACAGCCGTAGCCCATGCAGGGAATACTCCGGCCGCCGGCAAGAGTAAGTTTATTCATGAAAGATATCCTCCTTTATTTCACTTTTGATATTACACAGCCTTCGCCGAGGCGAAACTCTATCTATTATATTAATGTAAGAAGTAGTAAAAGTCAACGCCGCAAGATTGTGTTCAATAGTAAGATTTGATATACTGAGGTTAGCTGAGTCAGGGGAAGACTCTTCTCAGCAGCAGCAACCTGGCTCTGATCGCCGGACTCCTCGTTTTCATCTCGTGAGGAGATGAGACTCCCACCTCTGCAGGTGGGAGTGCAGATGAAGCCTGTCTCGGT
>CAMOYN010000145.1 GCA_946630035.1 uncultured Lachnospiraceae bacterium | reverse complement strand
TTTCCCAGGCCGGATACCACTCCGCCCATGACAAATATATATTTTACTGACATATTCTCTTCCACATCCTTCCTCTGCGTTTTCACACCGGATCCGGTACTTCCGTCATCCAAAGGTCCCCCGGCGCAGCCGCTCCATCGCCCGGTCTGTATTTTCGTGGCTTCCGAAGGCCGTCAGGCGGAAATATCCTTCTCCGCAGGCTCCGAATCCTGCCCCCGGCGTCCCCACCAGACCATACTGCTCCAGGAGCTGATCAAAGAACTGCCAGGAGGACAGGCCGCCCGGTGTTTTCAGCCAGATGTAAGGCGCATTGACACCGCCCGAGGCGGTAAATCCTGCGGCCTGAAGGCCTTCCCGGATCCTCTTCGCATTTTCCATATAGTAGGCGATGCTCTCTTCCACTTCCCGCTGTCCCTCTTCCGTATAGACCGCCGCTCCGGCCTGCTGCTGGATATAGGAAACACCGTTAAACCGGGTGCTCTGGCGCCGTATCCACAGCGGATGCAGGGCCTGCCCTCCGGCTGTCACAAGCTCCCTGGGAACCACCGTGTATCCCAGCCGCACTCCCGTAAATCCTGCCGTCTTCGAGAAGGAGCGGATCTCGATGGCACAGGTTTTGGCCCCCGGACACTCAAAGATGGAGTGGGGAATATTGTTTTCGTGGATATAAGCCTCATAGGCGGCATCAAAAAGGATCACCGCATGCTCCCGGTTCGCATAGTCGACCCATTTCTGCAGTTCCTGCCGGTTCATCGCCGTCCCGGTGGGATTATTGGGGGAGCACAGATAGATGAGATCCGGAGTCTCCTCCGGCAGTTCCGGGACGAATCCGTTTTCCTCCGTACAGGGGAGGTAGATCACCCGGCTCCACCGCAGGGTGTCCGGATCATATTCTCCCGCGCGTCCCGCCATGACATTGGCGTCCACATAGACCGGATAGACCGGGTCACCGACGGCAATCCGGCAGTCGGTGGAAAATATTTCCTGAATATTGGAGACATCGCATTTGGCCCCGTCGGAAACAAAGATCTCATCGGGAGAAATATCACATCCCCGGGACGCAAAATCGTGTCTGGCAATCCGCGTTCTCAAAAATTCATATCCCTGTTCCGGGGCATAGCCGCGAAAGGTCTCGGCCCGGGACATCTCGTCCACCGCCGCATGCATGGCACGGACCACCGACGGCATCAGGGGTCTTGTGACGTCCCCGATGCCCAGGCGGATAATCTCCTGCTCCGGATGTTCTTTCTGGAAAGCATTCACCCGCCTTCCGATCTCCGAGAAGAGATAGGAACCGGGAAGCTTCGGGTAATTCTCATTGATCTGAAACATAAAAGATTCCTCCTATTTTCCGCTTTCTCCGTAGTTTGCCAGGACCCGGGCCGAGGGATCATCCACATCACAGCCCTCCCACGCGCGGTTCGGCATCCAGAATCCGGCAATCATAGGCGCCTGTCCGGTATAATATTTTTCAAAGATCTCCCGGTACAACAGCGATTCTTTCGTAAAAGGCGCCTCATAATCATAGCGGCCGGAGAGGGTCCGGAATTCCTCCTCCGTATACAGACCTTCTGCGTATTCCTTCAGGTCATCCACCATGGAGTGGCCCACCGCATCGGAAAAAGCGGCCTTCTCCCGCATCAGAATCCGGTGGGGAATCAGTGCATCCTTCTCAAAGGCATGGCGGAGAAGATATTTTCCGATCCCGTAACGGTTCATCTTCTTCTCCGGGTCAATGTGCATCACATAATCCACAAAATCCAGATCCCCGAAGGGAACCCGGGATTCCAGGGAGTTCACGGAAATGCACCGGTCGGCTCTCAGCACATCGTACATATGGATCTCCCGGATCCGCTTCTGGGCTTCCCTCTGGAATTCCCCGGCATCCGGCGCAAAATCCGTATATTTGTATCCGAAGAGTTCATCCGAGATTTCTCCGGTAAATATCACGCGGATATCGGTGTTCTCATGAATCCACTTACATACCAGATACATACCGATGGAGGCCCGGACCGTGGTGATGTCGAAGGTGCCCAGGGCCGCAATCACCGGTTCCAGTGCTGCGATCACGTCATCCCGAGAAATGATCACCTCGTGATGATCACTGTGAATGTACTCTGCCACCTCTCTGGCATACTTCAGGTCGATGGCATCCACATCCATTCCGATGGCAAAGGTGGGAATGGAGTGCCCCAGCATCCGGGTCGCGGCGCCGCAGACCAGGGAGGAGTCCAGGCCGCCGGACAGCAGGAATCCCACCGGGACGTCGGAATCCAGCCGCTTCCGGATTCCCGCCAGGAGCCGGTCGTGGATCCCGCCGCAGATCGTCTCAAGATCTTCCTCCGGGTAAGGGCGGGTGATGGCCGCCGGATCACGGTAGCAGACAAACTTCCCGTCTTCATAGTAGTGCCCGGGAGGGAAAGGGCGGATCTCATCGCAGACCCCCACCAGGTTTTTCGGCTCGGAGGCAAAGACGATGGTACCATCCTCCCCATAGCCGTAATACAGAGGCCGGATCCCGATGGGATCTCTGGCCGCAATAAACCGGTCCTTCTTCCCGTCATAGAAAACCAGGGCAAATTCGGCATCCAGGAAGGAGAACATGGCGGTCCCCAGTTTTTCGTAGAGAGGAATCAGAAGCTCACAGTCGCTGTCGCTCTCAAACCGGATTCCCATGCTGATCAGGTATTCCTTCAGCGGCCGGAATCCGTAGAGTTCTCCGTTGCAGACGCAGGCATAATCATCCTTCGCGAAGGGCTGCATCCCCTCTTCACTAAGACCCATGATGGCAAGGCGGTTAAACCCGAGGTACCCTCCCTTTACCGGCAGAATCCGGGACATATCCGGCCCCCGGGATATGGTTTTCGCCAGCATTTCCATAACCTGCTCTGACGGAGCCGCCGCCGAACAGTAAGCCAGAATCGAACACATAAGCATCTTCCCCCTTCTGTTTCCCTGAATAAACATGGAACCCACGAATCGTTCCATACAGCACTTTTAACTGAAAAAAGAGGCAAGGGTGCCGTTTCCCATCGGAAACTGGCACCCTTGCCTCATGGCACTCAGTATGGCACACCCGAAATTGATTGTCAAGCATCAAATTGTAAAAAAAACAGGACAGCGGAGGATTCTTCCGTAAATCTGCGACATCCTGCCCCATAAATATTACAAATAAATCGGATGACAATTTTGATTTTGTCCTTTATAATATTTGGTTAGATATATGAAGAACTACCACTTTAAGAGGAGGCGGAAGAATGCCCAAGAGAACTGACATTCACAAAGTACTCATCATCGGTTCCGGCCCGATCATCATCGGCCAGGCCTGTGAATTCGACTATTCCGGCACCCAGGCCTGCAAAGCCCTGAGAAAGCTGGGTTATGAAATCGTACTGGTAAATTCCAATCCGGCCACGATCATGACTGACCCCGAGACAGCGGACGTGACCTACATCGAACCGCTGAATGTATCCCGCATGGAACAGATCATCGCCAAAGAACGTCCCGATGCACTTCTGCCCAATCTGGGAGGACAGTCCGGACTGAATCTCTGCGCAGAGCTGGCAAAAGAGGGGATTCTGGACAAATATAATGTAAAAGTTATCGGTGTTCAGGTAGATGCCATCGAGCGCGGTGAGGACCGGATCGAATTTAAGAACGCCATGAACAAGCTGGGGATTGAAATGGCTCGCAGCCAGGTGGCATACTCTGTGGAAGAGGCTCTCTCCATTGCAGAGGAGCTGGGTTATCCCGTGGTTCTGCGTCCGGCCTACACCATGGGCGGCGCCGGCGGCGGCCTGGTCTACAACCGGGAAGAGCTGAAAACCGTCTGTGCCAGAGGCCTGCAGGCCAGTCTGGTGGGACAGGTTCTGGTTGAAGAATCCATCCTGGGATGGGAAGAGCTGGAACTGGAAGTCGTCCGTGATGCGGACGGCAACATGATCACTGTCTGCTTTATTGAAAATATCGACCCCATGGGAGTTCACACCGGAGATTCTTTCTGCTCCGCCCCCATGCTGACCATTTCCGAAGAAGTTCAGAAACGTCTTCAGGAACAGGCCTATAAAATCGTAGAATCCGTCCAGGTCATCGGCGGCACCAATGTTCAGTTCGCCCATGATCCGAAGAGTGACCGGATCGTCGTCATCGAAATCAACCCCCGTACTTCCCGTTCCTCCGCTCTGGCATCCAAAGCCACCGGTTTCCCGATCGCCCTGGTATCCGCCATGCTGGCCACCGGCCTGACTCTGTCGGATATTCCCTGTGGCAAATACGGAACCCTGGATAAATATAAACCCGACGGCGATTATGTGGTAATCAAGTTCGCCCGCTGGGCCTTCGAGAAATTCAAAGGGGTAGAGGACAAGCTGGGCACCCAGATGCGGGCTGTCGGCGAAGTCATGAGCATCGGCAAGAACTACAAGGAAGCCTTCCAGAAGGCCATCCGGAGCCTGGAGACCGGCCGTTTCGGTCTGGGCCATGTGGCAAAACTGGAGGCCATGAGCAAAGAGGAACTGCTCACCCTGCTGGCCACCCCCAACAGCGAGCGCCACTTTGCCATGTATGAAGCTCTGAAGAAAGGGGCTTCCGTGGAAGAGCTGCATGAGCTCACTCACGTAAAAGCCTGGTTCATCGAGCAGATGAAAGAACTGGTGGAGGAAGAGGCTGCTCTGGCGGCCAGGGCCGGTTCCCTGCCTTCCGACGAAGAGCTGATCGCCGCCAAGAAGGATGGTTTCTCCGACAAATACCTCAGCATCGTTCTGGGAATTCCGGAAGCCGATATCCGGGAGCGCCGGATCGCCCTGGGCTGCGAAGAAGCCTGGGAAGGCGTTCACGTCAGCGGCACGGAAAACTCCGCCTACTACTACTCCACCTACAACGCACCGGATAAGAATCCCATCGCCACCGACAAACCCAAGGTCATGATCCTGGGCGGCGGTCCCAACCGGATCGGCCAGGGCATCGAATTTGACTACTGCTGCGTCCATGCCTCTCTGGCCCTGAAGAAACTGGGATTTGAGACCATTATTGTAAACTGCAACCCCGAGACCGTTTCCACCGACTACGACACCTCCGACAAGCTGTACTTTGAGCCGCTGACTCTGGAAGACGTTCTCTCGATCTATAAGAAAGAACAGCCCGTCGGCGTCATCGCTCAGTTCGGCGGACAGACGCCTCTGAATCTGGCGGCCGATCTGGAGAAGAACGGAGTGAAGATCCTCGGAACCTCTCCCGCCGTCATCGATCTGGCCGAGGACCGGGATCAGTTCCGCGCCATGATGGACAAGCTGGAGATTCCCATGCCCGAGTCCGGCATGGCCACCACGGTGGAAGAAGCCCTGGAGGATGCTCACCGCATCGGTTATCCTGTCATGGTTCGTCCTTCCTACGTACTGGGCGGCCGCGGCATGGAAGTGGTATACGACGACGAGAGCATGGCTGACTATATGGCAGCCGCCGTCGGCGTCACACCGGATCGCCCGATCCTGATCGACCGTTTCCTGAACCACGCCACTGAGTGCGAAGCCGATGCCATCAGCGACGGCACCCACGCCTTCGTTCCCGCGGTAATGGAACACATCGAGCTGGCCGGCGTTCACTCCGGTGACTCCGCCTGCATCATTCCCTCCAAACATCTGTCCGAGGAGAATGTTGCCACCATCAAAGAATATACCCGTAAGATCGCCGAGGAGATGCACGTCCGCGGCCTGATGAATATGCAGTATGCCATCGAGAACGGAAAGGTCTACGTGCTGGAAGCCAATCCCCGCGCCTCCCGTACCGTTCCGCTGGTATCCAAGGTCTGCAATATTCGCATGGTGCCCATCGCTACGGATATCATCACCTCCGAGCTCACCGGACGTCCTTCACCGGTACCCGGCCTGAAGGAACAGCACATCCCTTACTACGGAGTCAAGGAAGCGGTATTCCCCTTCAACATGTTCCCGGAAGTGGATCCGCTGCTGGGGCCGGAGATGCGCTCCACCGGTGAGGTACTGGGACTCTCTCCCAGCGTCGGCGGCGCCTTCTTCAAAGCCGAAGAAGCCACCCAGACCAGCCTGCCGCTGTCCGGAACCGCACTGTTCTCCATCAGTGACAAGGACAAGCCCGAGCTGATCGAGATCGCCCGCAGTTTCGTGGAGGACGGTTTCTCCATTCTGGCCACCGGAAGCACCTGCCAGATGCTCCTGGATAATGGAATCCCTGCCGAGAAAGTCAACAAACTCCACCAGGGACGGCCGAATATCCTCGACCTGATCACCAACGGAAAGATCGATCTGATCGTAAACACCCCCGTAGGCAAGGCCGGCGCCCACGATGACAGCTACATCCGGAAAGCCGCCATCAAGGCCAAGATCCCTTACATGACCACCATGGCCGCAGCGAGAGCCACCGCCGAAGGCATCCGCATCGCCAAGACCAAGGGCAGAGGAGAAGTGGTATCCCTGCAGGATCTGCACGC
>CAMOYN010000144.1 GCA_946630035.1 uncultured Lachnospiraceae bacterium | reverse complement strand
CGGACAAACTGCAGCACACTTCTGTCTGTTTCGTCAAATGCTACCCGGGAGAAGAGATAAGCCTGCAGCACCAGCTCCGATTTTTCCGGATAGGTCTCTCGCAGTCCCGTCAGAATGGTCTGCAGATATCTCGCGGAAGGAACGTTCTGTTCCGGTAAGGCTTGCGCATTTTCCTCCGCGGCAGCGTTCCACTTCGACACTGCCCGTACATTTTCCTCCGCGGCAGCGTTCCACTTCGGTGCGTTCACGGCACGTTTTGTCGTAAATGTATAGACGGGGATGTCTTCGAGCATGCCAAGGGCGAGTTTTCTGGTGTAATCCGGTCCTTCCATGTGCTGAATCTCGGCAAACTGTTTCCGGGTGATCCGGTACACGCGGCCCAGCGCCATCCCTTCTTTGCTGTCATTCAGAAATGCGGTTCCCTTGTTGTCCCAGTTCTTTTTTCTCCCCGCAAAATAGATATCCCAGGGCAGTTCGAAGCTCCGGTCTTCCCGGGGAGCGGTGCGGTCGGTACATCTTTCGATATAGCGCATGAACCGTTCCCGGCTGATGTTTGAGCCATAGGCGGCATACCACACGTCCGGAATCATCTCGGATTCATAGGCCTCAACTTCTTTCCGGAAGCGGTCGCTGAAGTCTTCATTCCAGTCGGAAAATGTGCGGCCTGTGGCAATAGCCAGGCGGAATCCCTCGATGATTTCCCGGATCATCCCGGAGAATTCCGGGAACTGATCCCCGTATTCCCGCATCCACGAGTACATTCCCGCTTCTCTGTAAATCGCAAGCGCCTCCATTTTCTGACGTGTCGCTTCAAAGCCGTGGCCATTCAGTTTTCTTGCTCCGGCCACCCGAAGCCCTGCAGCCAGACACTCCGACAGGCGTTCCGTCAGACGCCCCGATAATCGTTCCGACAGATTTCGATTTCCCTCAGATTCTACCGCCAGACGCCCCTCCGAATTCTTCTTCAGGTTCTTCTCCAGACTCATCTCCAGATTCTTCTCTTCTACTGAAATGCCATCTGCCGTCATCCGGAACATCAGCGCCGCTGTCGCATAAAATGTGGGAACGTAGACGAAATCCACCCGGATGTCCACCGGTGCCCGGTCATCGTCAATCGTGCTCCAGGATCCGTCATCCCTTTGCACCCCCAGCAGTTCCACCGCCAGCTTGCTCCGCAGATCTGCCTCCCCGGTGCCACTGTGAATCATCTGCTGGTAAATAGATTTGATATGTATTACCGCTGCATTTCCTCTGTCCAGACGATTCTTCCGGTTGCTCTCCAGGCCGCTCTCCCGACGATTCTCCCGACTGCCCTCCAAACTATTCTCCAGACTGCTCTCCAGGCCGCTCTCCCGATTGCTCTCCGCTCTTCTCAACTGTTTCATTTCACTCATCTCGAGTCCTCCTTTGTTTTTAATAATTAAAAATTCTGCTATATTCTTCCCCAGGGGCGGATGTCCGATTTTTTCTTTTTCTTCGATTCATCTCTCCGAAACCCTTTGTTTCCGCCCCTTCGGATGATCTTATACTAGCACTAAAAAAGCGGACAACATGGAACTGACAGTTCCATGTTGTTCGCTTCATGTTATGCGGGAGACAGGGGACAGACCCTTGTCTCCATTTTTTCTAAAGGGAGACAAGGGTCTGTCCCCTGTCTCCTCCTGTCTCCTCCTACTCTATACGCCGTATCATTTCTTTATGGAACAGGGTCTCTTCCCCGCTCCGGGTGACGGCCCGGTAGTACTTCACCGCTCCCGAAATGTGACGCTTTCCCGATATATGACCATGTTCTTCCACGGGAAGGATCCGTACTCGGTCCAGGATCACGATCCCCTGGTCGGTTTCCAGTTCCAGATGGCATGTCCGATCGTTGCTCTTTAAATAGAAGAGCAGCGTTTCTTCTATACCAGCTCCATAGTTTTCCACCATCTGGCGCTCTGTCATGAATCCGGCCAGTTCTTCATCCGGTGCGCAGCGATCCATTTCTTCCACAAGATGTGCCAGAACATCGTCGTCTCTGGTGAATACGGTCCTGACGCGGCTTTTCCCATATTCCGAGAGCTGGTACCATATATCCAGGGCGATAACAAAGGCACTGTCGCTCTCACCTTCTTCCCAGTGATGAGCCAGGGATGTCAATAGAACTCCCACCTGCATCATATTTTCCTGCAGCACCAGGGGATGAAGCGTGTTGACGGTCTGGTAACGCTTTTCTTTTTCCCCCGGGGCTCGGAAAGACCGGATCTTCACGTCCACCGGCTGGCCACCGATCTGGAAACGGTCTGGCTCAGAGGACTGACCCCGGGAACGGCCACAGGCTGACTCCAGCGGCGCAGTGGGATTTTCCCGCAGCCCCGGATCCAGTTTGGTAAGATCCTTCAATACCGCCCGTTCTGTGATTCCGAGAACTTCCCGCATTCCGCTCTTGGTCATTCCTTCTCTTGAATGGAGAAGTTTGAGCATCGCCACCACGGTGTCACGGTCCCGGATCTGAAACTCTTCCGGTATTTCTGCCTCCGGAATTCGGTATTTCTTTTGAATGACTTTCATCCATTCCCCGAATCTGACCCGGATATTCTGCCGGAAAGAATACGTGGAGGGATACACTTCCGCATATTCTGCCATGGCCCGACCGATGGCACGAAAGCATGCCTGCGCCCGAATATTCCTCTCCAGGGAAATGTCAACTCCGAATCGTCTCTCTTCCCACGTGATTTCTTCCCGCAGCATCTCTGCCAGAGATTTCTCGCGGTGCTCCTCCGCTGACATAAAATGAAACTCTTCCAGCGGTTTGCGGAAAACATTTGTCGACTCCATCATTTTTTTTGCGTAACGATACAGCGAACTATCTCTCGACGGCATTTCTTCCACCCCCATTCCTTCTTCCGTCTGCTCCTCACAGATGGAGACAAAGGACCGTCCCCTGTCCCCTCCCAAAGGACCGTCCCCTGTCCCCTCTTCTCCTCGCAATTGGAGACAGAGGACCGTCCCCTGTCTCCTTAGGGCTGCCCCTGTCTCCCATTGCATGCAATGAGTCAAAAAGAACCGTCCCTTCTGTCTCATCTTGCTTCTGTGGCGCGGGTGCGGGTGTCGACGGTGATGTAACCGTCGTTTTCTGCGGCTTCTTCCCGGAGGGCTTCGACGAAGGCTTCGTGATCGACGGGGGCTTCGGATTCGGGATAGAGGGGTTCTTTTCCTTCGAATACGCTTCGGGAAAGGGTGGCACTGTAGTCGGTGGTGCACACCCGGTAGGTCTTTTTCTTGTCGGTAAGGTTTACTTCCGTCCCGTCATCCAGGGTGATGCTGAGAATGGTATATTCCCGGTCGCGCCGGTCCATGTTGTCATCGCCGGTGGCGGTGTAGGTGAAGGTCAGACCGGTCATCTGGTCGCCGTAATTTCCGTTCTTCAGGCCGTTGACCAGCTGCTGTGCCAGTTCTTTCCCGGTCAGGTCATAGACCAGAAGGGTATTGCCGAAGGGGGCGATGGTATAGACGTCGTAAATCGTAATCGGCCGTTTCGTCTCTCCCCGGGGAATTTTGAAATTGCTTCGAATCCCCCCGGCGTTATAGAAGGCGATCTGTGTCCCCCAGGACCGGGTCGCCCGGAGCATCAGGCCGGTGATCCAGTTTCCGCCGCTGCTGGTTCCCTGCTCATATTTTGAGAGAACCGGTGTGTCGATATAGCCCAGCACCTCGTTCATATCCTCCCAGACGGCACTCCAGGCCGTGTAGGAAATGTCCATGATGGTATCGTCCAGGTGCTCCTCGTTCTCCTCGTTGTCATAGAGAGCTTCCCTCTCTTCGGTAATGTCCGTATACTTTATATCTTCCACAGATACATTTCCTTCGGAGTCGATCACCAGGACGGCGGAAGCATAGCCCTGGCTGTAACATCTTCCCTGGAGATACGGAATCCCGTTATCTGCCACATCCGCCGCGATCTGGTGGGAATGTCCCCCGAGAACCAGGTCCACCTGCTCCGGGTCCATGGCCTCCGCCACCGGCCAGGGCTCCTCGTGAGCCAGCACCACCGTGGCATCCGGCTGCTCCTTCGCATTGACTTCCCGCACCCGGGCATCCAGTTTTTCCAGGCTTCCTTTAATGGTATAGGGAGCGATCTTCTCCCGCATGATGCTGCCCCGGTAATTCGGAATATATCCGATCACGGCAATCTGCCGCCCCGCTTTTTCCAGCATCACATAATCCTTCGTGAAGGAGACCCTTTTCCCGCTCCCGGCATCGTACAGATCACAGGCCAGCACCGGGATATCCGGATCTCCCTTGAACTCACCGATCTCATAGGGCGGCAGGGTAGCATCCTCATCCGCCCCGTAAGCGGTCACATCCCAGTCGAATTCGTGGTTCCCCAGGGCCACCGCATCGTAATCCATGGCATCCAGCGCCGCCCGCATAGAAGCGCCCTGTGTCATGTTGGAGACCGGCGTTCCCTGGTAAATGTCACCGCCGTCCAGCAGCAGCACATCGTCATATTCCCCGGAGGCCCTGGCATCCTCCACATCCTGGGCGATCCGCGCCAGACGGTACTGGAAGCGGTCCGGATCCCCCCAGGAAATATCCACCAGATATCCATGGATATCCGTTGTCTCGATCACAAGAATTTTTGCCGCAGACCCAGAAGAAGGGTGCGTCTTCTCCTCCCCGGCGGCATCCGCAGGACTGGAAGAAGGACGCATCCTTTCCTCCCCGACAGAATCTTCCGAAGACCCGGAAAACGGACGCGTCTTTTCCTCCACAGCGACCTCCGAAGTTCTGGGAGAATGGCTGCCCTCAGGGGATACATTATCGGAATATCTGAGAAATAGAACCATACACAGCATCCCTATAACAACCAGGGCGTTCTCGAAAAAATTGCTGGAAAATTTTCTTCTCATCCGGCACCCCCTTTCATAGATGCAAAATATCAGCTACGAATTCTTCTCATGAATAAAGGGACAAGAATCCTATGTCTGATCGTGTGTCTGCCATGGGATTCAGGCAAATAACTTTCGGGTTTTTCTATGTAATAATGTAATCAGAACGGCACTGTAAGCCACAAATTTCATCAGCGGAAATGCATTGATCTTACCCTTCAGTTTCACGCTGACGGATCCGAGGGAGAAAATCGTAAAGCCCGTCGCGATCCCATACAGAAAACGGCTTCCCTTCTTAAATAAGGAAAATGAAGTGATTCCCTGGACGATACCGACCACAAAGGTAACCGCCCCCATTTTCCTTGCAAAAGCACTGCGCTTCTCCGGATCTGAAAGTTTTTCCATGAACCGGTCCGACAGTTCCAGCGGATTCAGCTCCCGTTTGCCACGCATGTAAATGACCCCTGTCACCATGCTGAACACACTGAGAACAGCATAGAAAACTCCCGCCAGCGTCAGCGGAATATTGTTCTCTGATAATAATTCTTTCCTCATAAATAGTCCTTTCTTTTCCGATTATTTCCATGACGGCAGAGAGGCTGCCGTGATAGCCAGCCTCTGACGAATCGCAGCCGCGCAATAAAGAAGGTGCTTCGCACCTTGTGCGGCGCGACAAGAACGCCGAGGCGTTCTTGATTTGCTGCTTACAAAGAAACGATCCTTACGCAAGGACCGTTCCTCTGTAATAATGCCTCTATTATAATGCCTCTCTAATGATAGCTCTGTAACTATGCCTCTGTGAGGATAGTTCTGTAATCATGTCTCTGTGAGGATGCCTTGGATATGTTCAGATACCGCAGGCGGGTCCGGCCAGCGCCTGTGCCTTTTTCGCTTCTTCTTCCGGATCTGCCAGCACATCCGCATATTCCGGGTGGCGGGAAAACCAGCGAATGGAGTAGCTGCAGGTTAATACCGCCTTGCGGCCCTGTTCCCGCAGCGAATCTGCCGCAAAGCGGGTGATTTTCCCCGCGATCCCCTGCCCCTGCAGAGAGTTATCCACTTCGGTATGGGAGAAATTCACCACACCGGGGCGAATCTCCGGATGATTCAGCAGAGCCATCTGCCTTCCCTCATCGTCTTCCAGCCAGGTTTTCATTCCGTCCGTTTTGAAATCCATTTTCACATCCATTCTAATGTCCTCTCCTGAAATCTGTAACGATTTACTCTATAGAATTATTTATCTACTTTCTTCATTCATAAGGGTAGTAATCAAAGATCGACTGTACCGCATCCGTGATTTCCTGTATCATTCCGTAAGAAAGACTTCCTTTTTTTCGGAAATATCTATTTTTAAGATCCATTGTCTTTAACTGCTCGCACATGGCAATTCCGACAAAACTGTCTGCCTTTACTCTTATGTGCAGAGCATCTGCCGCTGTATTCTCCACAACCGGACATACCACACAAAGACCCGATTGAGTGACATACTCCCACCACTTTCGCTGCGCTAAGAAGTGGGGGCTTCCTGTTCGACAATCCTTATAGACTGAGCATTCACAGGCTATCCCCGGGCGTCCCCCGGTTCTTTTGCCCGGAAACGGGCAGTTTTTGTTGACTGCTG
>CAMOYN010000143.1 GCA_946630035.1 uncultured Lachnospiraceae bacterium | reverse complement strand
GCAGGCAAGCTCTGCCAGCAGAGCGGCGGCTCCCGATGACATCAGAGCGGCCCCTGCAAAGGGCAGCACCAGGAGATTCAGAAAAACACTGTATACCGGGATTACTCCGTTCATCCAGGCGACCACCGGTGCCGTCATCCAGAAAATACTTAAGGAGGCCAGCAGACTCCGGGAAATGCCGGCGGCAGCCATATGTAACTTCTCGTATACAGCTCCGTGCACAGACCGCTTCCGGGATTTGCCCTTCGGCAGCATCCGCACCAAAACCGGCTGTACCACACCGGCACCGGTCACCGCCAGCAGCGACAGCTGAAAGCCGCTCTGTCCCAGCAACAGCGGATGATCGATGAGAAGACACAGTCCTGCCAGGGATAAGGCCGAGAGCAGATCGTAGGTCCGGCCCGTAAGCTGTGCCACCAGATACAAAATGTACATGATCAGGGCACGCCGGGCCGATGGTCCGCTGCCGGTCAGGATCACGTAGCAGATGGCCAGAAAGGCCGAGACGCCTGCCCCCACCGGGAGCGGCAGACCGATCCGGCGCAGGAGACGATAGATAGCCATCCCCGCCAGGGAAATATGCAGCCCGCTGATGGCCAGCAGATGAGAGAGACCGGCTCCCTGGTATTCCTTTCGTACCCCGGGATCCAGCAGACTCCGGCTCCCCAGCAGCATCGCCGGGAGAACACTCTCTTCCTCCTCCGTCAGTAAATCCTCCATCCGGTCCGTCAGTCTCTCACGGAGGATATATAGCTTCTGGGAGAGCCAGTTCTCCTGGTCTTTTTCGAGACGTCTCGCACTTTCCCGGAGACGGTAATCCATTCCCAGAGCATGGTAATAGGCTTTTGTATCAAATTGACCGGGATTCCCCGGCCGTTCAAAAGGTGACAGAGTACCTGTCACCGCCAATTGGTATCCGATTCTGAGATCCTCTGCCGATTCCGTGTACACCAGCAGAGAAGAAACCCTGCATGGATTCCTCTGCCCGACGTAACCAGTCTGCTCACCGGAGCCTGTTTGCCCGCCGGTGGCTGTCTGCCCAACGGACTCTGTTTTCTCTCCCGGGTTCCATCCATCGCCAAAATACACCGAGGATTTCGACAACGTATATGCATACCCGGAAGAAGTACGGCGGATCTCACGCACCGTACCGTAAACCCGGACGATGGCCTCCTCTCTCCCGGCCATTGCCTGGTCCAGATCAGAAGGCGGAACCAGATGCAGTCCCGCCCCATGCACCACCAGCTCTCCCACCATCCATACCCCAAGGATGAAGAGCAACGGGCGCCTCATACTATATATATATTCCTTTCTTTACAGTCATGCTTGCATGGATCTGCATGACCTTAGTATACTATGTTCCCGTTTCAAAAACAACTCCCATGCGCAGGATCTCCCAATTCCATCTGGCATCTCCCTGTGACATACCACAGATCCTTATTATCGCCCTTTAGGGGTTGACATGAATTATAAACCACTATAAAATAGTATCACAACTATAAAACAGTATATTTTAATATAAAGCACTATAAAACGCCCTTGCAACTATAAGTCAGTATAAACAAGTATAAAGAAATATGAAATAGTATAAAACTATAAATCACTATAAATAAGCCTTAAGGAGTGGAGTAATGCAAAATCCATTTTCGATCATGTTCGGCAAGGAGCCGCCTCGGATGATATCCCGACTGTCTCAATCCGATCTGGTGATTCGGACATTCACCCAGGAATCTCCGGCCAATCAGATCTTCATGATCACTGGCGTAAGAGGAGCCGGAAAAACCGTCTTTATGACCAATATTGCCAATCAATTCAGGAAGGAGAATCACTGGGTTACGGTGGAGTTGAATCCGGCGGTGGATCTGCTCCGGGATCTTGCCTCAAAACTGTATAATGATAAAAGTATCACCGAACTGTTTAAACGTGCAAAAATCAATCTGTCTTTCCTTGGTATAGGAGTCGGGATAGAGAATACGGAACCGATCACCGACATGGAAACGGCCGTAACACGATTACTGGAAAGTCTGAAAAGGCAGCATAAGCGTTTACTGATTACCATCGATGAAGTATCGAACACGCAGGAAATGAAGATTTTCGCAAGTGCGTTTCAGATTCTTGTCAGAAAAGATTTACCTGTATTTTTACTGATGACCGGACTGCAGGAGAATATTGATGCACTTCAGAACAACGATATTCTGACTTTTCTGCATCGGGCTCCGAAAATCCATCTGTCTGCTTTGGACATGGGAAGCATCGCCGATTCCTATCGGGAGGTTTTCCATTTAAATGTAGAACAGTCCAGGTATATGGCAAGAATCACAAAAGGGTATCCATATGCATTTCAGGTGCTGGGATACTATACTTTTGAAAACAACGGAGATTATAAAGCCGCGGTTCCCGCATGTAAACAGTATTTAAATGAATATGTCTATGACAAAATATGGTCCGAACTATCCAGAAATGACAGAAAGATCCTGTACCATCTGACGCAATGCAAAGACGGCAGCATTGCGGAACTGAGAGAAAAAATGGATATGAAACCAAACGAATTGAGCCCCTATCGCAGTCGTCTGATCAAAAAAGGACTGATCAATGGAGAGGAACGGGGATATATGCGTTTTGTACTTCCGTTTTTTGAGGATTATGTCGTAGATAACAGCTGGGAATGGGGATAATATCTCCCATTCCCAGTTTTCTTCTTACATTGATTTTGTCTGCTTCCATGACGATTTACTGTTCCACCAGGCTCCAGTCCGCACTCAGGGGTGCCGCCAGGGAGATGTTTTCCTGCATGGTAATATCGGAGGAGCCGTCCACGGCCAGCTGGACCTGATCCACATCGGCCAGGATCGACAGGGAATTTACGATGGAATACACGGACAGCATCTGGGACACCGGGTTGTCCTGGGAGGTAAAGGCTCCGCTTACATTCACGTAGCAGATACGGTTCCTCACGCTGACGCTCAGCAGGCTCACTCCCTGAGGGATCGTGGCTCGGTGGTCCTTCTCCGTCGGCCCGGCAATCAGCAGCCGCATGACGCCGCTTTCGATCGTCTCATCCATGCTGAGTTCGGCCATGATGTCCTCCGTCACCAGCGCTGTTCCGTTTTCATTGGCGAAGTACAGGGTGACGATCACCTTTCGCGTCTCATCCGGGGAGGTGGCCACATCCATCAGGAAATCGCTCTCCCGGATCCGTCCCACTTCACTCCCGTCGGCGGACTTCAGCGGCTCGTTGTTGACATTGATGATCACGCTCTCCACACCGGCCTTTGCCAGCAAGGTCTTCACGATCACCAGGCGGCACAGCGTCTCCTCCGCCGTCCCCGCCTCCGGATAATTTCCTTCCAGATACAGCACCAGACTGTCTTCCTGCCAGGCGATGTGATTCAGAGTGACCCCCGAAGGAACCGCGGAATTGCCGTCACTGAAATTCCCTCCGCAAATGGCGGTAAACAGTTCCCGGATCGCCTCATCTCCGGAACTTTGCAGCTCATACTGGCAGGAAAGCAGGCGGGTCCCGTCGCTGCTGACATAGTAGATCCGGCTCACCTCCGCCTCTTCCTCTTTCTCCGCTGTCGCAGCGAACGCCGGGCGAAGCGACGGCAGTAACATGGCGACCGCCAGCAGAAACGGCAACGCTTTCCGGAATGCATGGATTCTTTGCATGATACCTCTCATCCTCTTTCCAGAGTCTCCTCCTCTGAGACCTCTATCATCGAAAATCTCTCGGTTCTTTAGTCTTCCTCTATATAATGCAGGGGAATCCGGACCACGAAGGTGGTTCCTTCTCCCATCTTACTGTACACCTTGATCTCGCCGTGGTGCATCGCCACGATGCCCCGGGAAATAGCCAGGCCGAGGCCGGTGCCGCCGGTGGCCCTGGATCTCGCCTTATCCACCCGGTAGAAGCGTTCAAACACGTGCTCCAGGGCATCCTCCGGAATTCCGACGCCTGAATCCGATACCTTGATATAGAAGAACTGATAGTCCGCATTCAGGGATACCTTGACCCAACCGTCGTCTTTGTTGTACTTAATGGCATTTTCCACCAGGTTGGTGACGGCCAGCGTCAGCTTGACATCATCGATATCCGCCATGACCGGCCGGAAGCTCTCAAACAGGAGCTCGATATTACGCACCTTCGCGATGGGCGCCAGCCGTTTCAGGATCAACTCCATCTTTTCATTGACATTGGTTCGGGCGATATTCAGCGGAATCGCATTGTTATCCAGCCGGGACAGGGACAGCAGATCATCAATGATCTTACTCTCCCGGTCAATCTCCTCCGAAATATCCTTCATGAAATCCTGATAGAGTTCCACCGGAGCCTCTCCCATACCCATCAGCGAATCCGCCAGAACCCGGATGGAGGTGATGGGGGTCTTCAGCTCATGAGCTACATTCGATACGAACTCCTGCCGGGACTGATCCAGAATCTGCAGCCGTCCCAGAGTCCGGTTGAAGGCATCACTGATTCTCTGGGTCTCCCGGTAATTGGGCACATTTACCTTCCGATAACTGCCGTCAGAGGCTTTATTGATGGAAAGCGCCAGGGTATTCAGCGGTTTACAGGTGTAATGCAGGAGAATCAGGCTGGCAAAGGTGATCAGAACAAGGAAGATCACCATCAACAGGATGGCATTTCTCTGCTGCTCCCGGATCGGAGCCTCAATCCTCGTCGTGTCAATATTTACCACGATCACGCCGATCACCGAGGCATTCTCATCCAGGGAAGTGATGGGTTCCGTAAAATACAGGGTATGGGATGCGGCATCGTAGTGATTTACATACCCTCCCCGCAGTGCTGCCAGCACCGGATCCGCCGTCAGATACATCCCCTCATCCCGGGAATAGGTATCCCGGATAATACGAAGTCCTGCGTCTACGATCCGGATTCGTCCGTTCCAGTTTTCCGCCATCTGATCCAGTAAGGCGTTATTCACGGCATCATCATTGCCCTGGAAATAACCGGATTTTGTCATCTGATCCACCAGAATCCGGGCTTCCGCTTCCATCGATGCCACGGAACTGTTGATCTCCGCCCGCAGATAGGCCCGGGTGAGAATAAAGTTCACCGTGAGCATCGGAATCATACCGGTTAAAATCAAAATTACAAAAAGCCGGGTCTGCAAGCTGCCGCGGCGGACCCGGTTTTTCCTGTTTGTATCAGTTCTTGTAGAAATATCCGACACCCCATTTCGTATAAACATAATGAGGATCGCTGGGATTGGTCTCTATCTTCTCTCTGAGACGGCGCACATGCACATCCACCGTCCGCACATCCCCGGGATACTCGAATCCCCATACAATATTCAGCAGCTGCTCCCGGCTGTAAACCTTCCCCGGATTCGTCAGCAGCAGCTCCAGCAGATCAAACTCCTTCGCGGTAAGGTTGATCTCTTTGCCGGCGACAAACACCCGGCGGCTCTCCGTATCCATCTCCAGATCCCGCACAACCACCCGGTGGCTCTTATCCTCATCCTTCGGCCGCTTCTTGCTGTTGCGGCGGATGATTGCCTTGATCCTGGCCTTCAGCTCCAGAATATTGAACGGCTTGGTCACGTAGTCATCGGCTCCGTACTCCAGCCCCATAATCTTATCCATATCATCGCTCTTTGCCGTCAGCATGATGATCGGCATGTCAGAAAACTCCCGGATCTCCCGGCAGACCTCCAGTCCGTCCATCACCGGCAGCATGAGATCCAGCAGCACCACATCGTATTCGGTCTGTCTTGCCATCCGGACCGCTTCCTGACCGTCATAGGCACAGTCCACTTCCATGTTATCCTGCTCCAGACTAAAGCGAATCCCCTTCACGATCAACTTTTCATCATCTACTACCAGAACCTTATTTGCCATGATTCTTCGCTACCCTTTCTAAAGCACCGGTCCCCCGCCGGCTGCTTTCTTCCTGGCAGATATCTGTTCCTTCCCTATACAGTGATGGAATCCCGGATCTTCCGGAACGCAGCTTCCTTTATCCCTGTCACCAGCATCACATCTTCGATGGCGGCAAAGGGTCCCTGGGTCTCCCGATACTGAATGATCGCATCCGCTTTCGCCTCACCGATCCCCTTCAGCGTCATCAGCTCCTCTTTGGTCGCTGTGTTCAGATTCACCAGTCCTCCACTGTCTGTCGCTGCCTGCTCCCGCAGCGCTTCCGCTTCTTCTCTGGATGGAATCCGGATCTTCTCACCATCTGCAATGGTCTCCGCCAGATTCCAGTATTCCTGATCCGCCTTCCGGGCGAAACCACCGGCGGCTTCCACCGCATCCTTCACCCGGGCATCCGCCGAGAGCTCATACACTCCCGGGCGTTTCACATAGCCACATACATAGACCATGCAGACCGGAGCTTCGGTATCCTCCGTAACCTCCGGCACATCCTTTAACCTCTTGTCACCCGACACTGTCTCCTCTGCCCCGCCGGAAGTCTCCTGCAGCAGAACCCCCAGAGAAGTTCTCTGCGGCCGGCATCCGGCCAACAGCATCGTCAGTCCGATCAGAAATATCCATTTTTTCATGAACGTGTCACTCCCTTCCGGAAATGACGGCCCGCGTTCACTCTTTATTTTAACGGATTATCCCTCTC
>CAMOYN010000142.1 GCA_946630035.1 uncultured Lachnospiraceae bacterium | reverse complement strand
TGCAGCCTGAAGGAATCCTTTATCCGGGAGCAGAAGGGGGAACTCTGGATTTACGGGATGAACATCAGTCCTTACGAGAAAGGAAATATCTTTAACAAAGACCCTCTGCGCCCCAGAAAGCTTCTGCTTCACCGGGCAGAGATCCGTAAGATCGCCGGCGGGGTATCTCAGAAGGGATATACCATCGTGCCCTTACAGGCCTATTTTAAAGGAAGCCTGGTAAAGGTGGAGATCGGCCTGGCCCGGGGCAAGAAGCTCTATGATAAACGGGAAGATATGGCAAAGAGGGATATGCAGAGAGAAGCTGAACGGGACTTCAAAATGAAGATCAGTGGCTGAAGGTAAGACCCGAAGGCCTTAATGCGATCACAATAAAGACGAAAACTGGAACAGGAGAAACGATTTTTTATGAAAAAAGTAGTTAAATTTGGCGGAAGCTCTCTGGCGAGTGCAGAACAGTTTGAAAAGGTAGGAGCCATTATACGGGCGGATGCCAACCGCCGGTATGTTGTACCTTCTGCACCGGGCCGCCGGTTCCCCAAAGATACCAAAGTGACGGACATGCTGTACCACTGCTATGCTACGGCAGCCGAAGGACGGAACTTCCATGAAGAACTGTATGCCATCCGTGGACGCTATACGGAGATCGTGGAGGGACTGGGTATCGAGGTTCCACTGGCAGAAGAATTTAATGTGATCGAAAAGAATTTCGCGGCTAAAATCGGGGAAGATTATGCTGCTTCCCGCGGGGAGTATCTGAACGGCCGGATTATGGCCGCCTATCTTGGATATGAATTTGTGGATGCCGCCGAAGTGATCTGCTTCGATGAGGAGGGTGTCTTTGACAGCGAGAAGACCGACAAGGTGATGAATGAGCGCCTGAAAAAGATCGAACGGGCGGTTATTCCCGGTTTCTATGGCGCCATGCCCGATGGAAGGATCAAAACCTTTTCCCGGGGCGGATCGGATATCACCGGTTCCATCGTGGCAAGAGCTACCCGGGCGGCCCTCTATGAGAACTGGACGGATGTGTCCGGCTTCCTGCTGACGGATCCCCGGATCGTCGACAATCCGGTGGTGATCAGTACGATTACTTATAAGGAACTGAGAGAGCTTTCCTACATGGGAGCTTCGGTTCTTCATGATGAGTCCATCTTCCCGGTGCGGAAGGCCGGTATCCCGATCAATATCCGGAATACCAACAAACCGGATGATCCCGGCACCATGATCGTAAAGACGACCGGAGCCAAATCCAAGTATACGATCACGGGAATCGCAGGGCGCAAAGGTTTTGTGGCTGTGAATGTCGAAAAAGACCGTATGAATTCGGAGATCGGTTTCGGCCGGAAAGTGCTGGAAGCGTTTGAGATGTACGGTATTTCCTTTGAACATATGCCCTCCGGCATCGACACCCTCAGTGTGTTTGTAGAGCAGGAAGCATTTGAACCGAAGGAACAGGCCGTCCTTGCGGCGATCAACCGTATGGCTCAGCCGGATGTGATTAAGATTGATACCGATCTGGCGCTGATCGCCGTGGTGGGACGCAGCATGAAGGATGCGAGAGGTACTGCGGGAAGAGTATTTGCCTCTCTGGCCCATGCACGGATCAACGTACGTATGATCGATCAGGGTTCAGACGAAGAAAATATTATTATCGGTGTTAAAAACGACGACTTTGAAGCAGCTGTCCGTGCAATCTATCAGATCTTCGTGGATGTGCAGCTGTAAGGGTAGGCAAAAGGAGAATAAAGGATGGAACAGTTTTGCTTTGGTATTGATGTAGGCGGAACGACCATAAAAATAGGATTATTTCATACGGATGAAACACTCATGAAGAAATGGGAGATCCGTACCAATAAGGAGGACAACGGAGCCCATATCCTTCAGGATATCAGTGACGCCATGAAGGCGGAGATGGAAGCCCGGGGAATCCTTCCGGAGCAGATCCGGGGAGTTGGCATCGGACTGCCCGGTCCGGTACTCCCGAACGGAGTAGTGAATCATTGCGTTAACCTGGGGTGGGGCATGGTTCCCGTGGAGACCGAACTTTCGGAGCTCTTCTATAACCGCCCGGTAAAAGCCGGTAATGACGGAAATGTGGCTGCCCTGGGCGAGGCCTGGTTCGGCAGCGGAAAAGGCTATGACGATATGGTCATGCTGACCCTGGGCACCGGACTGGGAGGCGGTGTGATCCTGGGACGCCGGATCGTTACCGGAAGCCACGGCGCCGCTGCCGAGGTGGGACATATGCCTCTTTATCCGAAGGCAACTAAGCCCTGCAACTGTGGTAAGACCGGCTGCCTGGAGCAGATTGCCAGTGCCACCGGCATCGTAAATCATACCAGAGAGCTGCTGGAGACGACGGAGATTCCTTCCTCCCTCCGGGGAAAAGAGAATATCTCAGCCAAAGCGATTCTGGATGCCTGTCAGGCCGCGGATCCTCTGGCGGAACAGGTAGTAGAAGATTTTACGGATGCCCTGGGCCGGGGCATGGCCGTGATCGCCAGTGTATGCGATCCCCAGATCTTTGTGATCGGCGGAGGCGTAAGCAAGACGGGGTCCTGGCTGATGGAACGGCTGAAAAAGTCATATGATAAATATGTCTTTTTTGCCAGCCGGGACGCGCTTGTAGTTCCGGCCTCCCTGGGAAACGATGGAGGTATGTTTGGAGCCGCTGCCTTGATTCTGTCTTGATCCATGTATAAATAATCTGAATTCCTGCATTGCTTTCTTTAATATTACTGTTATTCTATATTGCTAAAGTTGTTTGTGATATGATATAATTTATAAATGTTATAAGGCGGAGTTTGTTACACTTTTATGCTTTTGGGATTGAGGGTTTATTTATAATAATCAAGAAGATTCAGGAGGTTGAGTATGAATTTAACAGATCTTTCCGATCGGGAATTGTTGGTGATGAAGTGTCTATGGGACGTAGCAGCTCCCATGACTGTGAGTGAGCTGATTGAAAGGATTCAGCAGGAGTATAATATTGCCTACAAAGAAACGACAGTATATACTTTTCTGAAACGGCTGAAAGACAAGAACTATGTCACTTCCTATAAAAGAGGAAGTTCACACTTTTCACCGACTGTGGATGAAAAGGATTATCTGTTTCACTATGCCAGAACGATGTCAGATTTCTGGGGCAGGGATTCATCGAATATTTTTCTGAAAGCATATGGTGAAGCTCAGAACTACTCGGATGCAGAGTGGGAAGCGATCAAATAATGTAAATTGTGTATTTTTATGCTTTTTGTGACAGATGAAAGAGGAAGTCCGTTGTTATTTGGATTTCCTCTTTTTATTTGCACAGAGTGAAAAGCACATTTTCCTCTTTCCTTTGGAGATAAAGTATGCTATCATAAATAGTATTAAAAACTATATTATCTGTCACCGGATGCGATCAGATTTTACCGGAGGCAGACCGAAAAGAGAGTGGATGACATGAGCTATAAAATCGTAGTCGACAGTTGCTGTGATCTGACTCCGGAAGAAAAAGCCGATCCGCACATTCAGGTTGTATCACTGACCCTGGAGGTGGGCGGCCGGACTTTCATCGACGATGACACCTTTGATCAGGCAGACTATATAGCGGCGGTAGCAGCTTCCCCGGAGTGCGCCCACACAGCATGTCCGTCCCCCGGTGCTTATAAAGAATCCTATGAAGGACCGGAAGAGATGGTCTTCGTGGTTACCCTTTCCCAGCATCTGAGCGGGAGCTATAACAGTGCGGTGGTGGGTAAGAATCTTTTTGAGGAAGAAAACCCGGGAAGCAGAAAACAGATTCACGTATTCAGCTCCGACTCTGCCTGCTGTGGTGAGACCCAGGTCGCCTTCCGGATCCGGGAACTCTGCGAGAGCGGGGCGGGCTTTGAGGAGATCGTTTCCCGGACACAGGATTTCCTGGATCATATGAAGACCTATTTTGTACTGCATAATCTGGATACGCTGAAAAAGAACGGACGGCTGACAGGCCTGACGGCTCTGCTGGTTACAGCGCTGAATATTAAACTGGTGATGGCAGGAAATCATGGGGTGATCGTAAAGATCGGCCAGGCCAGAGGACTGGACCGGGCCCTGAAGGCCATGGTGAAGAAAGCCCTCAGTGATGTACCGGATACGGCCGATAAGACCCTGGCCATTACCCATGTGAACTGTCCGGAGAGAGCGAAGTGGGTCCGGGATCTGTTCCTGGAGAGTGCCACCTTCCGCCGCGTATATATATGCAATGCGGCAGGGGTCAGCACTACCTATGCAGGGGACGGGGGAATCGTGGTTACGATTTAGAAGACCACGGAAATACTTCTATAGATTTCCTATCAGTTTATTTAATATCAGTAATTGACATTTATTTAACTTACTATTATACTGTAATCCAATAAACTGCGAAAGCAGAATTGATTACAGGGAAGTATACATTTATGGGAAGAGTTTATAATTTTTCGGCGGGTCCGGCCATGCTGCCGGTGGAAGTACTGGAAGAAGCAGCCAGAGATATGCTGGATTATCATGGCTGTGGACAGTCTGTGATGGAGATGAGCCATCGTTCGGCAGAGTTTAAGGCGATTATCGAGGAAGCAGAAAAGGATCTGAGAGATCTTCTGGATATCCCGGATAATTACAAAGTACTGTTTATGCAGGGCGGCGGCAGCCAGCAGTTCGCTGCAGTTCCGCTGAATCTGGCGAAAAACGGAGTGGCGGATTACATCATCACCGGCCAGTGGTCCAAAAAGGCGGCAAAGGAAGCAGAGAAGTACCTGCGTGTAAACCGTATTGCCAGCAGTGAAGATAAGACCTACAGCTACATACCGGACTGCTCCGATCTGCCGGTGGATGAAGATGCCGATTATGTCTATATCTGCGAGAACAATACCATCTACGGGACCAAATACAAGACGCTGCCCGACACCAAGGGAAAACCCCTGGTAGCGGATGTTTCTTCCTGTTTCCTCTCGGAGAAGCATGATGTGACAAAGTACGGTATCCTCTGGGGCGGAGTACAGAAAAACGTAGGACCTGCGGGCTGTGCCATCGTGATCATCCGGGAAGACCTGATCCGCGAAGATATCAATCCGGCCACCCCGGTGATGATGAACTATAAGATCACCGCGGATAACGGATCCCTCTATAACACGCCTCCCTGCTATGTGATTTATATCTGCGGCCTGGTATTCAAGTGGCTGAAAAAGATGGGTGGTCTTGATGAGATGAAGCGCCGCAATGAAGAAAAAGCCGCGATTCTCTATGACTACCTGGATCAGAGCCGTCTCTTCCGCGGAACCGTGGAGAAGGCATCCCGTTCCATTATGAATGTGCCCTTCGTGACCGGTGACAAGGAGATGGATGCGAAGTTTGTAAAAGAGGCTGCCGAAGCCGGCCTGGTGAATCTGAAAGGTCATCGTACCGTAGGCGGCATGCGCGCCAGTATCTACAATGCCATGCCCAAAGAAGGGGTGGAAGCCCTCGTCCGCTTTATGAAAGAGTTCGAGGAAGCAAATCTGTGAGTTTGAAGGATGTGTCCTGTCGGGCACATCCTTTTTTCCTTTCGCGGATCGGCCGGACGCAGGAGGTGTTTGCTGTTTTAGGCAAAACTTACCATAGACAATAAACGGGGAGTATGATAAAATAGGTCAGAACAAGGGACAGCAGAAGGCTGTTCCCTCAGGGGAGGGATAACACATGCAGCATAATAGACGTGTTTTGCTGAAGCTGAGCGGTGAGGCACTCGCCGGGCCGAAGAAAACGGGATTTGATGAAGAGACGGTGAAAGCCGTAGCAGAACAGGTAAAGAAGTCGGTGGCTCAGGGAGTGGAGATTGCGATTGTGATCGGCGGCGGTAATTTCTGGCGCGGACGCACCAGCAATGCCATTGACCGGGTGAAAGCAGACCAGATCGGAATGCTGGCCACCGTGATGAATTGTATCTATGTTTCCGAGATTTTCCGGACTGCCGGTATGCAGACGGAAGTATTTACTGCTTTTCCGGTGGGGACGATGACCGTTCCCTTCTCCAAGGATGCAGCCAATGCGGCTCTGGCGGCCGGCAAGGTAGTTTTCTTTGGCGGCGGCACAGGACATCCTTATTTCAGCACGGACACCGGTGTCGTGCTTCGGGCCATTGAGATGGAGGCAGACGAGATCCTTCTCGCAAAGGCCGTCGATGGCATTTATGACAGTGATCCGAAGCTGAACCCGCAGGCGAAGAAGTATGATACCATCTCCATTGAGGACGTGGTGGAGCAGAAGCTGGGCGTGATGGATCTGGCAGCATCGATTCTCTGCCTGGAGAACCGGATGCCGATGGCTGTATTTGGTCTGGAAGGGGAGAACAGCATCGCGGAGGCCATGCTGGGACATATTACCGGAACCCGAGTGACCGTATAGAGAAGATTATCACATTATAGGAACAGGAGAAGTGACATGGACGAATCGTTAAAAGTATTTGAAGAGAAGATGGAAAAAACCCTGCTGAACCTGAACGAAGAACTGGACGCGATCCGCGCCGGCCGGGCCAATCCGGCGGTTCTCTCCCGGATTATGGTGGATTATTACGGATCCCCGACTCCGATTACCCAGGTTTCCAATATTTTCGTAACGGAGGCACGGATTCTGCAGATCCACCCCTGGGACC
>CAMOYN010000141.1 GCA_946630035.1 uncultured Lachnospiraceae bacterium | reverse complement strand
AGGGTCTGGGCAAGGAGCGGGCTTCGGAGAAGGTTCCGAATCTGTTCGAATACAAATTTAACCGGATTTTCGGCTACGAGCCCCTCTCCGAGGAGGAGGCGGTCCGCGGTGTGATCGGCATTCCGCGGGTGCTGAACATGTACGAGAACTTCCCCTACTGGGCTACTTTCTTCAAGGAGCTGAAGTTCCGGGTGGTCATTTCTCCGAAATCCACGCGGAAAATCTATGAGCTGGGCATGGAGTCCATTCCCAGCGAGTCGGAGTGTTACCCGGCGAAGATTGCCCACGGCCATGTCCAGTGGCTGCTGAATCAGGGGATCAAAAACATTTTCTATCCCTGTGTTTATTACGAGCGGGTGGAGAGCGAGACGGCGCAGAACCACTACAACTGCCCCATCGTCGTCACCTATCCGGAGAATATTAAGAATAATATTGAAGAAATCAATAATGAGGATATCCTCTTCCTGCGGCCCTTCCTGGCGCTGACCAGCGAAGAGACCGTCACTGACCGGCTGATCAAAGTCTTCGAGGAGCATTTCCATATTCCGGCGGCGGAGGTGAAGGCGGCGGGACATGCGGCCTGGGAGGAGCTTCTGGCCGCCAAGCGGGATCTGCAGAAGAAGGGCGAGGAGACCATTCAGTGGCTGAAGGAGAACCAGCGCCACGGCATCGTCCTGGCCGGACGCCCCTATCACGTGGACCCGGAGATCAACCACGGCATTCCGGAGATGATCGCCTCCTATGGCATCGCCGTGCTGACGGAGGATTCCGTTTCCCACCTGAGTACGCCGGACGTGCCGCTGCGGGCCACGGACCAGTGGATGTATCATTCCCGTCTCTATGCCGCCGCGGATTACGTGAAAACCACGGACTGCCTGGATATGATTCAGCTGAATTCCTTTGGCTGCGGTCTGGACGCCGTCACCACGGATCAGGTCAACGAAATTCTGACCGGCTCCGGCAAGATCTATACGGTACTGAAGATTGATGAAGTGAATAATCTGGGCGCCGCCCGGATCCGGATCCGTTCTCTGATCTCGGCTCTTCGCATCCGCGAGGAGCACCCGGTGGAGAGAAAAATTGTATCTTCGGCCTATCACCGGGCGATCTACACGAAACAGATGCAGAAGGAACACTACACCATCCTCTGCCCCCAGATGTCCCCGATTCATTTCGAGCTCCTGGAACCGGTGCTGAATCATTATGGTTACAATCTGGTGGTGCTTCCCAATGATAACCGGAAAGCCATCGACACCGGCCTGAAATATGTAAATAATGACGCCTGCTTCCCTTCCATGATCGTGGTGGGACAGGTGATGGACGCCATCCTTTCCGGTAAATATGACACGGATCATCTGGCAGTGATCATGACCCAGACCGGCGGCGGCTGCCGCGCCTCCAATTATGTCGGTTTTATCCGGCGGGCCCTGGAGAAAAAGGGACTGGGACACATTCCGGTCATTTCCGTCAATTTGAACGGTATGGAGAAGAACCCTGGATTTTCCATGAACATACCGATGCTGGCCCGGGCGGTCCAGGGCATCATTTACGGAGACGTGCTGATGCGCTGCATTTACCGGACCCGGCCCTACGAGCGGGAGCCCGGCTCGGTCAACGCCCTGCACGAGCGCTGGAAGAAGAAACTGATCCAGGATCTGACGAAGAACGGACTGGGTATACGCACCTACCGCAAGAATCTGCGGGACATCGTCCATGATTTTGACACAATCCCGCTCCATGAAACCATGAAAAAACCTCGGGTCGGCGTTGTGGGCGAGATTCTGGTAAAATTCCTGCCCCTGGCCAACAATCACCTGGTGGATCTGCTGGAGGCCGAGGGGGCGGAAGCTGTCGTCCCCGACCTGCTGGATTTCCTGAACTACTGCTTCTACAATGCCAGCTACAAGGCTGAATTCCTGGGCGGCAAGAAGAGCACGGCCTGGTGGACTCAGCGCGGCATCGATCTTCTGGACTGGATGCGGAAAGAGGCCACCAAAGCCCTCTCCGAGAGCCGGCGCTTCGATCCTCCCGCCAATATCCGGGACCTGGCGGAATTTGCCAAGCCCTTCGTATCCCTCGGAAACCAGTCCGGGGAAGGGTGGTTCCTGACCGGTGAGATGATCGAGCTCATCCACGGCGGGGTGAAGAATATCGTCTGCACGCAGCCCTTCGCCTGCCTGCCGAACCACGTCGTCGGCAAAGGCGTTATCAAGACCCTGCGAGCTCATTTCCCCGGCGCCAATATCATCGCCGTGGACTACGACCCCGGCGCCAGCGAGGTGAACCAGCTCAACCGCATCAAGCTGATGCTCTCCACGGCCCAGAAAAACCTGGCCAAGGAAAACGCAGGCGCATAAATAAACGATCGTTATAGGAAGCATCTCGCCTGAACGAGATGCTTCCCCTGAGACCAAAAACACTCTCGGAGCTTACTCCGAGAGTGTTTCATTTCCTGCCAGTTCTTTCACAATTTCCCCTGCAATCAGCAGGCCGCAGACGGCCGGCACGAAGGCTGTACTGCCGGGAATAGAGCGTTTTGCGGGGGCGGCGTCTGCCTGGTCTGTTTCTTTCACCTCCGGGTTTCGGGCAGCGTTTGCCTTCACCGGCTCTTCTTTCCCTGCGGCGTTTGCCTTCACCGGCTCTTCTTCCGAGTAAACCACCTTCAGGTGCTCCACGCCGCGTTTTTTCAGCTCCCGGCGCATCACCCGGGCCAGGGGGCAGATCTTTGTATCATAAATATCCGCCACCTTCATCCTGCCGGGATCCAGTTTATTCCCGGCCCCCATGGCACTGATCACCGGCACTCCGGCGGCCTGCGCCTGCAGGATCAGCTCGATCTTCGCCGTCACCGTGTCCACCGCATCCACCACGTAGTCATACTCCTCAAAAGGGAAATCCTCCGCATTCTCCGGCAGGAAAAAGCAGGGATGGACCCGGATGGACACCTCCGGATTGATGGAAAGCATCCTCTCCCGCATAACATCCGTCTTAAAACGCCCCAGGGTATCATGGGTTGCGATGATCTGCCGGTTCAGATTGCTGAAACTCACCGTGTCATTATCCACCAGATCAAACGCCCCGATGCCACTCCGCACCAGCGCCTCACAGACATAGCCACCCACACCCCCGATGCCGAAAATCGCCACCCGGGCATTCCGCAGCCGTTCCATTCCAGCCTCCCCCAGCAACAGCTGCGTCCTCGAAAACTGATCCCACATATAAAATTCCTCCTATGGATGAGTCAAAGGGGACGGTTCTTTTTGACTCATTGAGAACAATGAGTCAAAAAGAACCGTCCCTTCTGGCTCACTGACTCACTTGGTGCTCATGCAATCGTTCACCCACTGGATGAAGTTGTCGGTGCTGTTTCCGGTGCGTTCGGCCTGGGTGTGGCCGGCGCCCCAGATGGTCTCAAAGTCCACGGATTCGACGGTGTCGATGTTCTCCAGGGCAAGGGCGAGATCCATTTCGGTTGCGAGGGCGCAGTCGCCCTGGGCGATACCGGTGCGGATCCGCCAGTATTTCGCTACCTGGCTGGTCTGATATCCTTCTTCGGATTCCAGCAGATAGTAGAGCGGGGTATACATATTCAGGCGGACATCCACGGTGTTGCCGGCGGAATCGGTTTTCGTAAGATCCTCTGCGTAGGCAGAAGCGTATTCATTCTCCAGCTCGCTCAGGATTCCGGCGAGGGTTGCATCAAAGTGCGCTCCGTTGCCATCGCCGTAACCAAAGAGGGTATTTTCTCCCTGGCCGCCGTCCAGCTGATCGAAGGCTCCGAGATTCTTCGAAGCGGATTTAAATGCGCTGACGAAGGCTTCAATACTGGTGATCGGGCACCAGCACATGGAACCGAGACCCGCATCGCTGACGCCGCTCACCGCGCCGATCTGCTCCAGGTAAGGTTCATAGAGACTGCTGTCCCCGGTGGATCCCATCAGAGAGGACTGGGCACCGCCGCCGCTCATGCCGAAGGTGAAAATGCTCTCCGCATCCCCCGGAAGAGTGTCATCGGTGTAGCGCACGTAGCGAACCGCCGCCTTCAGATCCGTCACACCGGCCGGAGCTCCGGCATCCCTGCCGCGGCAGCCAGCATGCACATAAACAAATCCTTCTCCTGTATATTCTGTCACACTGGTATAATCTGTCAGCGCGGACTGGGCGGAATATCCCGGTGTGTTGATCGGCATGACGATGGGAGCATTTTCTGCCGTATAGCTGCCCACGGTGCCCTCGGAATTGATCTCACAGGTCCAGGTTCCGTCGCCATTTTCCGTACCGGTCATGTAAGACCCGGGCACAAAGACCGCCAGGGTCTCATAGGTCGTATCCGCCGGGGTTTCACAGTAGGAAATCCCGATCTGGTAATACACATCATCGTCGGCATTGTACTGCCAGGCCGACGGATCGATCTTGGAGAGGTTTGTGACAACCTCCGTTCCGGCAGCACTATTTTCCGATGCTTCACTGCTCCCTTCCCCACGTACAACAGTGACACCCGGCAGCAGAGCTGCCATCATCGCTCCACTCAAAACGACCGCCATCCACTTCATTTTCATATAAATTCCCTCCATGCTAAAAAAACACACGGCTAAGGATACCGATTCCCGGCCGACATTTTTTTCTACTATATCACAGCAATTGATTTTTTTCCAGTTGAGATAATCGGCAAAAGCATACGCCAAAAGCAATTCAGGCCAATATAAGACAACAACAAAATCATAGAGCAACACCAAAATCATAAAGCAACATAATAATCATAAAACAACATAATACCCTGCATAAAAAACAGTGTATAAAACAGAAATCATCCTGTGTTTATACACTGTTTCATTAGCACGCCATTCCCGCCACCGGGACCTGTCCCCGGTGGTGGGTCAGAGTTTTCCGGTGGCTTCGGCTTCGGCGAGGATTTCTTTCAGGCGGTGGTTGCTTTCGCCGATGGTGATGCCTGCGTTGATGATGTGGTCGCAGGTGGCGATGGCCTGCCGGGCTCGTGCCAGGGTGTGGTCGCTGATGGGTTCGAAGGGTTTTTCTTCTATGACTTCGGCGGCCAGTAGTCTTGCCAGCTGGTAGTCCATGTCATTGGTGTACAGGATGCCGGCGATGAAGGGTATGTTCTGTTTCTGGAGTTTCCGGTAGACCGGGATGCCGGTGCCGCAGGATGAGAGTACCAGGGTGCGGGGTTCGCCGGCGGGTTTCGGCAGTTCGATGCTGCCGAAGGTGGGGTCGAAAAATCCATTGTCGATGCTGTATAGTTCGCGGATCATTTCTTCTCCGAATATGTCTTCGGGTACGCCGTAGCGGAAGATGTGGTCGCCCTTTACGCACACGATTTTGTCGGAGATTTTCATGGCGAGATCGATCTCGTGGAGGGACATGATGACGGTGATCCCTTTGCTTTTCGCCATGTTGCGAAGGATCGCCAGGAGCTCCAGTTTATGCCGTACGTCGAGGAAGGAGGTAGGTTCATCGAGGATAATGATATCCGGTTCCTGGCAGATAGCCCGGGCCAGCAGCACCCGCTGTCTCTGGCCGTCGCTGATGGCGTTGAAATCCCGGTTCCCGATTTCTTCGGCGTGTACGGCGCGCATGGCGTCGTCTACGATCTTCTCGTCTTCCTCGGAGAGGATTCCCAGCCGCCCGGTGTAGGGATAACGGCCGGTGGCTACCACGTCGTGGCAGGTCATCAGTTCCGGGCGCATACGCTCGGTCAGCACCACCGCCATCCGCGAGGAAAGTTCCCGGTACGAGTAAGCCGGCAGGTCTTTGCCTGCGAACTGCACCTTTCCTCCGATGAGGGCGAGCTGTCTCGTAATACTTTTCAGAATGGTGGATTTACCCGCACCGTTGGGGCCGATCAGGGTGACGATTTCTCCCTGTTCGATTCCGATATTGATATCATGAATCAGCGCCTTCCCGTTATAACCGACGGAGAGCTGTTCCATTTGAAAATAGTAAGCCATATGCCCTCCTTAGCGTTTTCCGGCCTGGCGGCGGATCAGCATGAAAATAACGATGGGAGCACCGAAAATGGAAGTGACGGTGCTGATTTTCAGTTCGGTGGGAGCAAATGCCATTCTGGCGATCAGGTCACAGACCATACAGAATACAGCGCCTCCCAGGAAGGTGGCCGGGATCACCACCAGCGGTTTGGCCGTTCCCAGCAGCCGTTTGGTCAGAAAGGGAACCGCTATGCCGACAAATGAGATCGGGCCGGCGAAGGCGGTAACCGTGGCGGAAAGGATGCTGGACAGGAGAATCAGGGCAATCCGGAACCGTTTGACATTGACGCCCATGCTCTGGGCATAGGCTTCTCCCAGCTGAAAAGCTCCGATGGGCTTTGACAGCAGGAACGTCAGGACGAAGGCTATACCGACAATGGCGGCGGAAACCGCCACATTGTTCCAGTTCATACCGGAAAAGCTTCCCTGGGACCATCCGTGAAGGTTGACGATATCGGAATCTTCTGCAAATGTGATGATGAAATCCGTGACAGCGGAGCAGATGTAACCGATCATGATACCGGCCACCAGCAGCGCTGACATGCTCTTTACACTTCGCGATACCGCCAGAATGAAAGCAGTTGCCATGAGGGAACCGGCGAAGGCGGCCACGATCAGAGCCCAGGAAGACACCTTGCCGAAATACTGCAGGAGGAAAATCATGATGA
>CAMOYN010000140.1 GCA_946630035.1 uncultured Lachnospiraceae bacterium | reverse complement strand
TTATGTTGGGTAAACTGATGTCCAGAATGACAGGCGGCAAGACCAATCCTCTGATTGGTTCGGCCGGTGTATCCGCCGTACCGATGGCTGCCCGTGTATCCCAGAAGGTTGGTGCGGAGTACGATCCTACCAACTTCCTGCTGATGAATGCCATGGGTCCTAACGTAGCCGGTGTTATCGGTACTGCCGTAGCCGCCGGAACCTTCATGGCCATCTTTGGCGTGAAATAAGGAGGAAAATTACTATCATGGCTCAGAATCAGACACAGAAAATTCAGAAAAAGCCTGTAAAAATCATGGAGACCGTTCTTCGTGACGGTCACCAGTCCCTGATTGCCACCCGTATGACTACTGAGCAGATGCTCCCGATCATCGAAAAGATGGATAAGGTGGGCTATCATGCTGTAGAGACCTGGGGCGGCGCAACCTTCGATTCCTGCCTTCGTTTCCTGAAGGAAGATCCCTGGGAAAGACTCCGTAAACTGCGTGATGGCTTTAAAAATACAAAGATGCAGATGCTCTTCCGCGGACAGAACATCCTGGGATATCGTCACTATGCTGACGATGTAGTAGAATACTTCGTTCAGAAATCTCTGGCAAATGGTATCGACATCATTCGTATTTTCGATGCGCTGAATGATATCCGCAACCTTCAGACGGCAGTGAATGCTACCAAGAAGGAAGGCGGCCATGTACAGACAGCCATCTCCTATACTCTGGGTGAACCCTACACCACCGAGTATTATGTAGACCTCGCCAAGAGAATGGAAGACATGGGTGCAGACTCCATCTGTATCAAAGATATGGCGGGTCTGCTGGTTCCTTACCATGCTGAAGAGCTGGTAAAGGCCATCAAAGAGAATGTTAAGGTTCCGCTGGAACTGCACACTCACTGCACCTCCGGTGTGGCTCACATGACCTACATGCGCGCCGTAGAAGCAGGCTGCGATATCATCGACTGCGCTATGTCCCCCTTCGGCGAGGGCACCAGCCAGCCGGCCACCGAAGTACAGGTAGCTACCTACAAGGGAACACCTTACGACACCGGTATCGACACCAACCTGCTGAACGAGATCACCGAGTACTTCCGCCCGCTGCGTGAAGAAGCTCTGGCCAGCGGCCTGATGAGCACCAAGGTTCTCGGCGTAGACATCAACACCCTGCGTTATCAGGTACCCGGCGGTATGCTGTCCAACCTGGTATCCCAGCTGAAAGACCAGCACGCAGAAGACAAGTTCTACGATGTGCTCGCTGAGATCCCGAAGGTTCGTGAAGACATGGGTATGCCTCCGCTGGTAACACCTTCCAGCCAGATCGTAGGAACCCAGGCAGTATTCAACGTACTGCTGGGCGGCCGCTACAAGATGGCCACCAAGGAGACCAAGGCAATCCTGGCCGGCGAATACGGCCAGACCGTACGCCCCTTCAACAAGGAAGTTCAGAAGATGGTTATCGGCGACAAAGAGCCGATCACCTGCCGCCCCGCCGACCTGATCCCCAACGAACTGGAGAAACTGGAAGCCGAGCTCGGATCCTGGAAAGAACAGGACGAGGATGTACTGTCCTACGCCCTCTTCCCCCAGGTAGCCATGGACTACTTCAAATACAGAAAAGCCCTGCGCGAAGGCAACGCCCCCGTCAAAGGCGAAGTAGAATGCTCCGTACAGCCGGTAAAGTAACGAACGCAAAATAATCATAAAGACCCGACGGTACACACCGCCGGGTCTTTTGGAATAGGAGACAGGGGACAGACCTTTGTCTCCCTCCAAAAAGGAGACAGGGGACGGTCCTTTGTCTCCAACTAAAGGGAGACAGGGGACGGTCCTTTGTCTCCACCCAAATGAGACACTGGGACAGTCCCCGGCGTGCTTACGCGGACTACCCCGGCATACCCCCAAAAAAGGAGAAAACACCATGGTCTACAACAATACCGAAGGAGAAAAGGGAAAATACATCCTACAGGAGCTCCACGATCCCAATATGGGAACTCCCGAATTCCAGGAAATGTACAAGAAATTCTCTCATCGCATCCTCTGGATCGATGATAAAGTAATGCCGGGCTCCTTTCAGATGAACACCGCCTGGTACTATGCCGTACCGGAAAAAGACCCGGTCTTCGAAGAACACGAACATGAATACGACGAGCTGATTGGATTTTTCGGCAGCAACCCGGACGACCCCTACGACCTCGGCGCAGAACTCGAAGTGACCCTGGAAGGTGAAAAACACATACTCACCCGCACCTCCCTGATCTTCTGCCCCGCCGGTATGAAACACATGCCCCTGTCCATCAAGAGAGTCGACCGCCCGATCTTCCATTTCTCCATCGTCGTCGGCCCCGAGTACAACGGCGGCGCCTACAAATAGGAGACAGGGGACAGACCCCTGTCTCCAGCGCGTGGGACAGTGAGGAGACAGGGGTCTGTCCCCTGTCTCCGGAAAGGATATAACTTGGCAAAGGTAATAGTCATCGGCGGAGGAGCTGCGGGCATGATGGCCGCCATCGCTGCCGCCAAAAACGGAGCAGATGTGACGCTGCTGGAAAAAAATGAGAAACTGGGGAAGAAACTGTATATCACAGGCAAGGGCCGATGCAATGTGACCAATGCCTGCGACCGGGAAGATTTCTTCGACCACGTCGTATCCAACCCGCGCTTCCTGTACTCCGCCTACGCAAAATGGAACAACTGGGATATGGAAGCCTTCCTGGAGGACGAAGGCCTCGCCCTGAAAACGGAGAGAGGAAACCGCGTCTTCCCGGTCTCGGATAAATCCTCGGACGTGATCCGGACCCTTCAGCGGGCCATGGAACGCGCCGGCGTGAAATATTCCCTCTACACCGAGGTGGAGTCCCTCTGGTTGAGTGGAGAAATACCGCGTTGCCTGGGCGTGCAGCTGCGGGACGGCAGCCGGATCGAGGCAGACGCCGTCATCGTAGCCACCGGGGGCCTTTCCTACCCCTCCACGGGTTCCGACGGCGCCGGTTACCGCTTCGCCCGCTCCGCCGGCCATACCCAGACGGAATGCATCCCGTCCCTCGTGCCCTTCGACGCGGTATTTGAGGACGGTTCATCCTGCAAAGAACTTCAGGGACTGTCCCTGAAAAATGTGGGCATGCAGGTTCTGGAAAATGGAAAGAAACTGACCGGGGATTTCGGCGAGATGCTTTTCACCCACTTCGGAGTGAGCGGCCCCCTGGTCCTCACCGCCAGCAGCCAGATCACCGCCCGGCTGAATCGGAACAGCGCCGGAAAAACTGTTCATCCGGAAAGACCCCATCCGGAAGCGGCCCATCCGGAAAGGAACCATCCGGAAGGAGCCCATCCCGAAGCGGCCCATCCGGAAGGAGCTCATCCGGAGCTGAACCATCCGGAGCGGAAGCATCCGGGAAATTCTCATCTCCGGATTCTCATTGACCTGAAGCCGGCTCTGACGGAAGAGCAGCTGGACCGCCGCTTCCTCCGGGAACTGGAAGCTGGCCCCAACAAACAGATGAAAAATCTGCTGGTGTCGCTCTACCCGTCCCGTCTGGTGCCGGTAGTGCTGCGTCTGGCCGGCGTATCGCCGGAAAAATGCGGCCGCGAGATCACGAAAGAAGAGCGTCAGCGTCTGGTCGCGACCACCAAGGCGCTGCCCCTGCGGATTCTGCGGACCCGGGATTTCAAAGAGGCCATCATCACTCAGGGAGGCATTTCCGTGAAAGAAATCCGGCCCGCGACCATGGAGTCCAGGATCGTGAAAGGACTCTACTTCGCCGGAGAAGTACTGGACGTGGACGCCTACACCGGCGGCTACAATCTGCAGATTGCCTGGTCCACCGGCTACACCGCCGGCTGTGCCGCCGCATCATTGGAAGAGAGGAAATAAAATTGAACAGAAATATTGCGATCGACGGACCGGCGGGAGCCGGCAAGAGCACCATTGCCAAGGCAGTGGCCAAAGAAAAAGAACTGATCTATGTGGACACCGGAGCCATGTACCGCGCCCTGGGAATCTGCTTCCATCGTCAGGGCATCGATCCGGAAGATGAATCCCGGATCGTCGAGGCCCTCCCCACAGCCGATGTCTCCATTGATTACATAAACGGCGAGCAGCAGGTGATCCTGAACGGAGAAAATGTCACCGGCATTCTGCGGACCGAAGAGGCCGGCCGCATGGCCTCCGCCATTTCCAAATACGCCCCTGTGCGGGAGAAAATGGTTGAGCTCCAGCAGAAACTCGGCCGGGAAAAAGCCGTCGTCATGGATGGCCGGGACATCGGAACCGTGGTACTGCCCGACGCCTGCCTGAAAATCTATCTCACCGCCAGCGTCCGGGTGCGGGCCCTTCGCCGTTACAATGAACTGACCGCCAAGGGAGAGGTCTGCGAACTTGCCGTCATTGAGCGCGACATCGAAGAGCGCGACTACCAGGATATGCACCGGGAAGTCAGCCCTCTGCGACAGGCGGACGATGCCATCCTGGTGGACACTTCCGACATGAGCATTGAAGAAGTCGTCGGTGCCATCGTAAAACTCTACGAAGAAGCACTCGCAAAATAAGCAGACCCGCAGAACAAGCAGACCCGCAAAATAGGCGAATTCGCAAAATAATCGCATTTGCGAAATCGCACATCAGAGGAGCGAATATGGAAGTAATCCTGGCGAAAAGCGCCGGTTTCTGCTTCGGCGTGAAACGGGCTGTGGAAAAAGTATACGAACAGATCGAAAAAGGAGAACCGCCCATCTACACCTACGGGCCGATCATACACAACGAAGAAGTCGTGGCTGACCTGGAACGCCGGGACGTGAAAGTGATCGAAGAGGAACACCTCGAGGACGTACAGGCAGGCACTGTGATCATCCGCTCCCACGGCGTCAGCCGCCGGGTACAGGAGCAGATGGAACAGCAGGGACTGACCGTCGTAGACGCCACCTGCCCCTTCGTCAAGAAGATCCACCGGATCGTGGAAGAAGCCACCCTGGCCGGCCGTCGGGTCATCATTATCGGAAATCACAGCCACCCGGAAGTTCAGGGAATCATGGGCTGGTGCCGCATTCCGCCCCTGGTAATAGAAAATGAAGCCGACCTGGAGAACCTGCCCGCCCCTTCGGAAGGAGAACCCGCCGACGGTACTGAGGCGGGAACCACCTCGTCTGCGGGAACAATGGCCGGCGGTAATGCGCCTGCGGGGACACATTCTGTCCCGGAATATACCATCGTAAGCCAGACGACATTTAATCATAAGAAATTTCAAGAACTGGTTGAAAAAATTTCCGAAAAGGGTTACAATACTTTTGTTGTGAACACAATTTGCAATGCTACACAGGAACGTCAAACCGAAGCGAGAGAAATTGCAGGTAAAGTAGAGGCAATGATCGTGATCGGGGGCCGTCACAGCTCCAACACGCAGAAGCTTTACGATATCTGCAGGGACGTATGTCCGAATACCTATTATATACAGACACTCGTTGACTTGGAAGCACAATGTTTCGCACCAGTACGTAGCGTGGGTATCACAGCAGGGGCCAGCACCCCGAACAATATTATCGAGGAGGTAGTTACTCATGTCAGAAGCAAATAATGAATTTGCTAAATTGTTGGATCAGGAAGATTGGAATCAGATACGTACCGGCGCCACAGTAAAAGGAACCGTAATCGGCGTGAAGGAGAATGAAATCAGCCTGAACATCGGCTACAAGGCCGATGGCATCGTCACCAAACAGGAGTACACCAATGATTCTTCTGTTGACCTGACCGAAGTTGTTCATCCCGGCGACGAGATGGAAGTGAAGGTTCTGAAGGTAAACGATGGCGACGGTCAGGTTTCCCTGTCTTATAAGAGACTGGCTCAGGACCGCAGCAGCAAAAAGCTGGAAGAAGCTTTTGAAAATAAAACCGTTCTGACCGCAAAGGTTACTCAGGTTCTGTCCGGCGGACTGAGTGTCGTAGTAGACGGCATCCGCATCTTCATCCCCGCCAGCCTGGTATCCGACGGATTTGAGAGAGATCTCAACAAATATGCCGATCAGGAGATCGAGTTTGTTATCATCGAGTTCAATCCCCGCCGCCGCCGCATCATCGGCGACCGGAAGCAGATTCTGGTAGAGCGGAAGGAAGCTATGAAGAAAGAACTGTTCGAGCGCATCGAAGAGGGCATGATCGTAGAAGGTACCGTTAAGAATCTTACCGATTTCGGTGCATTCATCGACCTGGGCGGCGCCGATGGCCTGCTGCACATCTCCGAGATGTCCTGGGGACGGATCGAGAGCCCGAAGAAGGTCTTCAAAGTTGGTGACCAGGTTGAGGCTTTCATCAAAGAGATCAAGGGCGAGAAGATTGCTCTGTCCATGAAGTTCCCTGACAAGAACCCCTGGCTGAACGCAGAAGAGAAATATGCAGCCGGCAACGTTGTTACCGGTAAAGTAGCCCGTATGACCGACTTCGGCGCATTCGTAGAGCTGGAGCCCGGCGTAGACGCTCTGCTGCATGTCTCCCAGATCTCCAGAGATCACGTAGACAAACCCAGCGATGTTCTTTCCATCGGCCAGGAAGTAGAAGCCAAGGTTGTTGACTTCAACCCGGACGACAAGAAGATCAGCCTTAGCATCAAGGCTCTGGAGATGGACAACGAAGCTCCCGCTGAGGAAGAAGCCGCAGCAGAAGAGGAGTAAGCTGTATCCGAAGGAGTCCTGCGTCACCCTGTGCAGAGTGTTCAATCTCTGACACAGGATTCTCGTGACTTTAGTCGTGAGAGGAATGCGCAAATGGAAACTCGTCTC
>CAMOYN010000139.1 GCA_946630035.1 uncultured Lachnospiraceae bacterium | reverse complement strand
TCACACTTTAGTCAGGAGCGGGAATGCAGCTTACTAACAGGGAATTTTACAGAAAAACGATACTTCTTATGATACCGGTGGTTTTGCAGCAGCTGATTACCATCGGCATCAATTTCATGGACAATCTGATGATCGGCAGTTTTGGGGAGACGTCGATCTCGGCCGCGGCCTTTGCGAATCAGTTTTACAGTTTCTTTCAGTTTGTCTGTATGGGACTGGGTTCCGGGGCGGTGGTGATGTCTTTCCAGTTCTGGGGGCAGAAAAATCAGACGTCCATGCGCTATGTGGCGGCGATTGCGCTGCGGGTTACGATCGGCATCTGCCTGGCGTTTACTGCGCTGACGGTGCTCCGGCCAGAGTTTGTGATGCACATCTTTACGAATCTGCCGGAAGTCATCCGGGTGGGAAGTCCCTATATGCGGCTGATCGGATGCACGATCCTGTTCTCCGGCCTGGCTTCCACCTCTGCCTATCTGATGCGAAGCGCCGGTGAGATCCGGATCGCCCTGATCGGTTCCGGCATTGCCTTTATCCTGAACATTTTCTTCAACTGGGTGTTCATTTTCGGTAAACTGGGGGCTCCGAGGCTGGAACTGATCGGAGCTGCGGTGGGAACCCTGATCGCCAGGGCCTTTGAGTGCCTCTTTGTATTCGGATATTTCCTGCTGCGGGAGCAGAGCTTCGGCTTCCGTCTGCGACATTTCCTGTCGGGACAGAGCCAGATCCGCCGCCAGTATATCCGCTACAGCATTCCTGTGCTGATCAGTGACACTCTTCTGGGACTGAGCCTGGCCCTCACCACAGTGGTGATCGGACATATCGGGGAGGAGATAGCAGCGGCAAATGCCATCGTGACGTCGCTGGTTCAGGTATTATCTGTGCTGAATATGGGTATGGCGGGGGCTTCCGCCGTTGTGATCGGAAATACAGTAGGCAAGGGTGACTATGAGCAGGCGAAGAGCGAGGGGAACAGTTATATCGTATTGTCTCTGCTGATCGGCGTGGCCATCGTACCCATCCTGCTCCTGCTGGAGCGGCCCTATTTTTCAGCCTACACCATCACAGAGAGCACAAGGTCTCTGGCCCATGGCATGATGATATATAATTACCTGCTGCTGCCGCTGCAGACCATGGCCTATGTGATTTCCAAGGGCATCCTGCGGGGCGGCGGGGATACCCGCTTCCTCCTGATCGCAGATAGCAGCCTTGTATGGTTTGTGTCACTGCCGCTGGGAGCTCTGTCAGGACTGGTCTGGCACCTGAATCCGGTGGTAACTTATGTGCTTTTGAAAATGGAATATCCCCTGAAGGGCCTGGTCTGTCTGCTGCGCTACCGCACGGGTAAATGGATTCAGGTCATTGGAAAGCGTAAAATATAGAAGTAAAGGGCAGGAAGGACATTTTTTTAGACGAGAAAGGAGCATCACTATGAAAAAAGTGAGAACCATCGACGAGATCATTTTTGAGAAGGCGGATCCGCCCGTTACCCTGCCGAAAGGAATGGAATTTGAGGTGGTCCAGGTGAAGCCGGAGGGCATCATCCTGCGATCCGGTGAGGAGGACTGGATCCAGATCGACCTGAACACTTTCGAGGCAGGTTTTGAGGCAATTTGAGGGTTTGAGATCGGCGATTAACGTAAGATCGGCGATCAACGAAAGATCGGCGATCAACGAAAGACCGGCGATCAACGTAAGACCGGCGGCTATCGTATGGTTAAAGAGTATCGTAAGACGGAGGAATGTATGGAGTTCGCAAAGCGTTTGAACCGGTTCGGGGATGAGATTTTTGCATCTCTGAACGAAAAGAAACTGGAAATGGAAAAACAGGGGCGGGAGATCTTTAATCTGAGTATCGGGACTCCGGATTTTGTGCCGCCGAAGCATATCGTGGATGCTCTGGTGGAGAGTGCAAAGGATCCGGATTCCTGGAAATATGCTCTCAGGGATATCCCGGAACTGCTGGACGCGGTATGCCGCTATTACCGCCGGCGTTTTGATGTGGAGATCGCACCGGAGCAGATCATGAGCTGTTACGGTACCCAGGAGGGGGTGGGGCATCTGGCCCTGGCTCTCTGCGATCCGGGGGATACGGTGCTGCTGCCGGATCCCTGTTACCCGGTCTTCCAGGCCGGAACTTTCCTGGCGGAAGCGGAACCCTGGTATTATCCTCTGACCAAAGAACACGGATTTCTTCCCTGCCTCTCTGAGATCCCGGAAGAGGTGGCGAAGAGGGCGAAAATGATGATCGTGAATTTCCCTGCCAACCCGGTGGGGGCGATTGCGACGCCGGAACTCTATCAGGAACTGGTGGACTGGGCGAAAAAATATGATGTTCTGATCATTCATGACAACGCTTACAGCGACATTATCTTTAACGGCGAAGTGGGAGGCAGTTTCTTCAATACACCCGGAGCTATGGAGGTGGGGGTGGAATTCTTCAGCCTCTCCAAATCCTTCAATGTGACAGGCGCCAGAATCAGTTTCCTGATCGGCCGAAAAGACGTGGTGGATGCAGTAAAACTGCTCCGCAGCCAGATTGATTTTGGCATGTTCCTTCCCATTCAGAAAGCGGCCATTGCTGCCTTGGAGGGATCACTGGACACGGTGAAAAATCAGTGCGGGGAATATGAGAGAAGAAGAGACGCCCTCTGTCAGGGAGCCCGTGCCATCGGTTGGGACATACCGGACGCAAAAGGAAGCATGTTCGTCTGGGCTCCGATCCCCGAGACATACACCTCCAGCATGCAATTCTGCATGGATCTGTTGGATAAGGCGGGAGTTCTCTGTACTCCCGGCAGCAGCTTCGGCCCCCACGGTGAAGGCTATGTACGATTTGCCCTGGTATTGCCGCCGGAGAAAATCGCACGAATGCTGGAAGCCGTGAAGGAGAGCGGAATATTGTAACCCATTGGGTTGCTGCGGCGGTTTCAGGGGTACATCCGGGCCATCAGTTCGGCGCCGTGTTCCCGCAGCCAGCCGTGCCATTTCCTGTATTCCGGGTAGACGCGGAGTACTTCGTCGTAAAATTCTTTCGAATGGTTCATTACTTTGCGGTGGCACAGTTCGTGTACGACGACGCTGTCCACCACTTCCGGGGGAGCCAGCATCAGGAGGCAGTTGAAGTTCAGATTGCCTTTGGCGCTGCAGCTCCCCCAGCGTGTCTTCTGATTGCGGATGGTGATCCGTCCGTAGGTGACACCGACCAGGGGGGCATAGAGAGCAACCCTCCCGGGGATGATCCGGAGAGCTTGATCTGCCAGAGCCTGGATCTCCGTCAGGGTCAGCCGGGGCAGATCTTGCTTCATCGCCTGACGTTTCTTTATCTCTTCCAGATGTGTCTGAATCCAATGATCTTTCCGGTGGATGAATTCCCGGATGTCGGCATCCGGCATCCGCCGGGGAGCCCGGACCACGATCTTTCCGTCGTCATAGATCCGCAGGCTGATGGTTTTCCGGTCAGAACGAAGGATAGTAATAGTTTCTTCCATAATAATGTAGCTCCAGACTATCGACTTTCGTCTAATATATAATAGGAGAGCTGCAGAGTCAACCGTTCTATGGGATCGTCGGGGTTCACCCCGGCGATCTGCTGTATCCGGGAGAGGCGGTAGAACAGAGTGCTGCGGTGAATGAAGAGGCGGTGGGCGGTCTGGAGAATATTCCGCTCCAGCTCCAGGTAGACCCGCAGGGTGCGGTACAGGTCGGTGCCGTTCTCCTCATCATACTGCTGCAGGAGCTGGATCTTGTGGGAGGCCAGCAACGTAGGTGACAGATTTTTCTGGCTTTCGGAAAGAATATAATCCAGCAGGTAATCGTCAAAACGGTAGCACCACCGCATGTCCTGGCTGCGCTGGCCCATTTCCAGAGCGGTTACGGCCTGATGGTAGGCCTGGTCCAACTCCAGCAGGTCGTGAAATACCACGCTGACTCCCATCTTCAGGAGGCTTTCCCGGAGCAGGATGGCCAGGCTGCTCAGCAGATCCCGGACCTTTGCGCCGGAAGAGGTGAGATTGGCAATAACGAGGATGCCCCGCTGGAAGGAAAAGGCAAAACAGGAGGAAAGGGTGGTTTCAATGTGCCCGATCATGGAGGCGGCGGAGAGGGGCTGAATGCTGTGCTGGTCCGCCTCCAGCCGGAGCAGGAGATAGTCGTCGTTCCGGTCCCAGCCCAGGTAGGTCAGGGTCTGCAGGAGCCTTGAACTCTCCGGGTCCTCGCCGGAGAGGTAGTTGCGGAACAGAGTCTCCAGCCGGCTGCTGGTGTCCAGCAACAGAATGTTCTGGGACTGGATGGCGGCTGTGATGAACTGTCCCAGCCAGGCGATGACATGGTGCTGGCCGGGGCGAAGAGGCGTCTGAATTCCGTTGACGCAGACCCGTCCCTCGTAGCGGTCATTATTCCAGAGATTGATAAAAAGGATCGGATAGGAGCGGTGCTCCCAGGAATATATGCCCGGCTCCGTCAGCGTGAGCGTGTTCAGGTATTCCGGATCCGCCTTGAAATAGCTGATGACATCGAAGGGCACGATCTCCCTCCCCGTGTGAGGATCCCGCTCCCACTGGGTCATTCTGGGAGGCGAGAAGGGGCAGGAGAGAATATAGAAATAGGTATCGTGGACGAACATGGGGTTCTGGAAGATCGGAATGCTCGCCTCCAGAATTTCGTCCAGGGGGTTGGAGCCCTCCAGTGCGTCGTACAGCTTCCGCTCCCACCGGGCATAGCGGTCAAATATTTCATGGACATGGGAACAGAGTTCGGAAAAAGAGGCGCAGCCAGGCACCTGGATCCACAGGACATTCTCCGGAATACCCGGGCTGTTGCCAGAGAGCGGGGCCATTTCATTCTCCGGAATATCCTGATGATTGTCAGGGGACGGGAATCTGCTATCCACCGGAATACCCAGACTTTCATCAGAGATCCCGGCCGGCCCGCAGGTCAGTACTGCGACGTACCCGGTGCTCTGCTGCAGGACCGCCAGAAAAGCCGGGTCCTCTGAAAAAGCCGGATCTACCAGTTCCAGAACACAATGGGGATTCGTGCTGTCCTGCATCGGAGAGGCGGAACCATCCGGCGTGCCTTCCTCCTCCAGCCTTTGCCCGGATCGATAGATATTATATCCGCCAAAACAGACATCGACAGGATGGATGCATCGGGTATCCGGCCATATATCCTGCAAAGAGTCTAAAAGAATGAGACGGTTTAATTCGAAGTGAATCATAGGAAACTCCCTGAAATATTCTGCAATGATAAAATTCCATAAAGTCCGGTGAAATATATACGTTTTTTCTCAAGATCATTATAGCAAAATTGAAAAGATAATCAAATTAATTCATGATTTCCATTGCGACAAAGAGTACGAACAGGATGAGAAAACTTGGGACGGAATGGAGTATATACGATCGGATGAAAGATATATATACTGTATAATGTAGTTCGTAAATGATATAGCATCAAAAAGTAAGAGGAGACAAATGCTATGAGTAATGAGAAAAAACAGAAGAAACCCCTCAGCAATGCGCTGAAGTATTTCTTCGGCGTCGGTGACGCCGGCTTCGTCCTGATGAGTAACGTCGAGACATTCTATTTCATGTCGTTCCTGACCAACCTGGCGGGCTTTGCTCCGGCTGTGGCGGGTATGATCAACTCCGTGTTCTCGATCATCGATGCCTGCCTGTCCTGGGTGTACGGCGGTATCCTGAACGGAACCAAGGCGAAAAAATGGGGACGTTATCGTTCCTGGCTGATCCTGACGCCCTGGATTGTACCTTTTATCTTTGCCCTGCAGTTTATCCGCCTCGGCGATAACGAAATGGTCGCAGCGGTAATTATCATCATTGCCGCCGTAGTATCCCATTTCCTGTGGAACCTGGCCTATGTTGCCAACGCAACTCTGGTCAGCGTAGTCGGCAAGACCCCGGAAGATAAGGCTACCCTGGCTTCTTCCCGTGCCACCTGGAACAACATCGGTTCCCTGCTGTTCTCTTATCTGGGTCTGCCCTTCGCTACGGTTCTGGCCGGCGTGGTAGGAGAGAAGAATCAGTTCGCCGCCGCAGCCTTCGTGCTGGGTCTGGTGATGGTTGTCACCTATTTTGCTCACTTCAAGATGACCGACGGCTACGAAGAGATCGAGACCGAAGAGGCTCCCGCAAGAGCAAAACAGAACAAGATCTCTGTAGTGGAAATGTTCAGCTCCCTGTTCCAGAATCCTCAGCTGATGGTTCTGATCCTGGCCGATCTGGCGAAATGGTGCGTAAACTTTGTCTGCAAGGCGACCGCGATCTACTATTTCACTTATGCCGCCAACAATGTGGGCATGATGGCTACCTATACCCTGTGCATCGCTCTGGCTGCCATGGTTGGTGCCTACTGCATGCGCTACATGGCCAATATTCTGTCCTCCCGTACAACAATGATCCTTTCCTACATCGGCATGGCAGCCTTCCTGTTTATGGTTTATGTAGGATATAACAACCCCTGGATGGTAGTTGCCTTCATGACCGGCGCCTTCTTCTTCTATGGCGTGGCTCTGGCCTCCGCTCCGGCTCTGTATGCCGATACCGTCACCTACACCACTTGGAAGACCCACAAAAATGCTGCCGGCTGGATCATGGGTCTGCAGAATGTTCCGCTGAAGGTTGCCATCTTCCTCCGCGGCGTCATCATTGCCACCGCTCTGGGCGCTGTTGCCTTCAACGCCGATGAGTTCAAAGCCGTTCTGGATGGCGGCGGAGTGCTCGAAGCCAGCGTACGCCAGGGAATGACCGTTCCCTTCGCACTGGTACCCGC
>CAMOYN010000138.1 GCA_946630035.1 uncultured Lachnospiraceae bacterium | reverse complement strand
AGGTGAAAAGGGAATCCGGTGAGAATCCGGAACTGTCTCGCAGCTGTATACGGTATGAGATCTCAGATGCCACTGTTTCGACGGGAAGGTGAGAACTTAAAAGCCGTTAGTCAGAAGACCTGCTTGTAATAAGACTTATCGAAGACCCACCTAGATGGCAGATAGGTATACGATCCCAGTATATCTAGATGCCCCGCGGTGAGCGGGGCATTCTTTTTTCCCGGATCTGTGATTTCTCTTCGGATAATGAAGATGCCTTCTTACTTTACTTCTATATCTCTATACGGGAACCCTGGTCTGGATCGCCAGGGTTCTTCCTTTTGTCCGGAGGATTCTTCCTTTTGTCCGATTTTTTTCTTATAGAAAGTACAGACCGATATTTTCATAAATGTAACGCTAAAACAGGCTGTGCCGGAGGTTTTCACCTCTGGCACAGCCTGTTTATATTTTTAAAAGTCACTTGAAATCGGAGTAGGATTAGTCCCGGTGTGATTACTCTTCTTCCGTCGGAGCTTCTTCGGAATTCTCCTCTTCCGTCTCTTCGTCGGCTTCGGCTTCTTCGCCTTCGGTGTCGGCTTCTTCCAACTCTTCGCCGGCTTCTGCCTCTTCCCCTTCGGTGCCATTCTCTTCCATCAGATCGGTGGTATCGGCGTCTTCCGGTTCTTCCGTCTTAGCCTCTTCCGGAGCTTCTTCCGTTTCCGGTTCCTCCGGCAGCAGGTCGCTGCCATCGGTATCCAGGGCGACATCCTGGTATCTCTTCATACCGGTTCCGGCGGGAATCAGCTTACCGATCAGTACGTTCTCCTTCAGTCCGATCAGCTTATCCACTTTGCCGTTGATGGCTGCCTCGGTCAGGACCTTGGTGGTCTCCTGGAAGGAAGCGGCCGAGAGGAAGGAATCTGTTGCCAGGGAGGCTTTGGTGATACCCAGCATGATCTGTTTGCCTTCGGCGGGCTGCTTGCCCTCGGCTTCCATCTGCTCGTTGATCTCCTCAAACTCCAGGACATTCATGGAGCTGCCCGGCAGGATACCGGTATCTCCGCTCTCTTCCACCCGTACTTTCTTCAGCATCTGACGGACAATGACTTCGATGTGCTTATCGTTGATTTCTACACCCTGCAGACGGTATACACGTTGTACCTCACGGAGCATGTAGTCCTGCACGGCCCGGACACCTTTGATCTTCAGCAGGTCATGAGGGTTCACGGAACCTTCGGTCAGCTCATCGCCGGGTTCAAGGATCGCACCATCCTGAATCTTGATCCGGGATCCGTAGGGAATCAGATAGGTCTTGGAATTTCCTTCGGAATCGGTAACAACGATCTCTCTCTTTTTCTTGGTATCCTTCAGATAGGCCTCGCCGCCGATCTCGGAGATGATGGCAAGTCCCTTCGGCTTACGTGCCTCAAACAGCTCCTCGACACGGGGAAGACCCTGTGTGATGTCGCCGCCGGCTACGCCGCCGCTGTGGAAGGTTCTCATGGTCAGCTGGGTACCGGGTTCACCGATGGACTGAGCGGCGATGATGCCGACAGCCTCACCCACCTGTACCTGGCCCTGAGTGGCCATGTTGGCGCCGTAGCACTTCGCGCACACGCCCAGCTGGGAGCGGCAGGTCAGTACAGTACGGATCTTGACGGATTCCACACCGGTGGCAATGATCTTCGGAGCCATCATAGGGGTTACCAGTGTGTTGGCTGCCGCAATGATCTCTCCGGTGGCAGGATCCACGATATCCTCTGCCAGGGTACGTCCGGTGATACGTTCCTTCAGGCTCTCGATCTCTTCCTTACCGTCCATAAAGGCACGGATCTCCATGCAGGGGATCGCATTTCTGCCAACGGCGCAGTCTTCTTCCCGGATGATCAGATCCTGGGAGACATCGACCAGACGACGGGTCAGATAACCAGAGTCAGCGGTACGCAGAGCGGTATCCGACATACCCTTTCTGGCGCCGTGGGCGGATACGAAATACTCCAGAACATCCAGACCTTCACGGAAGTTGGACTTGATGGGCAGTTCGATCGTACGACCGGTGGTATCGGCCATCAGTCCACGCATGCCGGCCAGCTGTTTGATCTGCTGGTTGGAACCACGGGCACCGGAGTCGGCCATCATGAAGATGTTGTTATATTTATCCAGACCGGACAGCAGATCTTTGGTCAGCTGTTCATCGGCGGCACTCCAGGTATCGATAACTTCTTTATAACGCTCCGCATCGGTCAGCAGGCCGAAACGGTAGTTGCGGTTGATCTTATCCACCAGTTTCTGGGCATCGTCCAGAATCGTCTGTTTGCTGGCAGGAACGGTCATATCCGAGATGGATACGGTCATGGCTGCCTGGGTGGAGTACTTATATCCGATGGCTTTGATCCGGTCCAGTGCCTCAGCGGTCGCAATTACACCGTGGACATTGATGATCTTCTCCAGAATCTGTTTCAGCTGTTTCTTTCCTACGTGGAAATCCACTTCCAGTTTGAAGAGATTCTCCGGAATGCTCCGGTCCACATAGCCCAGATCCTGATCGATGATCTCATTGAACAGGAAACGTCCGAAGGTGGAGGTGATTACCCCCTGTACCGGTGTCCCGTCTTCCTGATTTTTGATGGTCCGGACATGGATCTTGGCATGTAGATCCAGTTCTTTATTCTCATAGGCAAGCATTGCCTCATTGAGATCTTTGAAATACTTGCCTTCGCCCTTTACGCCGGGTCTCTCCTGGGTCAGATAGTAGATACCCAGTACCATATCCTGGGAAGGAACGGCCACAGGACCGCCATCCGAAGGTTTCAGCAGGTTGTTGGGGGAGAGCAGCAGGAACCGGCACTCTGCCTGAGCCTCTACGGACAGGGGAAGATGCACGGCCATCTGGTCACCGTCGAAGTCGGCATTGTATGCCATACAAACCAGGGGATGCAGCTTGATGGCTTTACCCTCTACCAGGATCGGCTCAAAGGCCTGAATACCCAGACGGTGCAGAGTAGGAGCACGGTTCAGCATAACCGGATGCTCATGAATGACGTCTTCCAGTACGTCGAAAACTTCCGGTTGCAGACGCTCCACCATCTTCTTGGCGCTCTTAATATTGTGGGCGATGCCCCGTCCCACCAGTTCTTTCATGACGAAAGGCTTGAACAGCTCAATCGCCATCTCTTTCGGCAGACCGCACTGATAAATCTTCAGCTCCGGACCTACGACGATAACGGAACGTCCGGAATAGTCTACACGCTTACCCAGCAGGTTCTGACGGAAACGACCCTGTTTACCTTTCAGCATGTCGGAAAGGGACTTCAGCGGGCGGTTGCCGGGGCCTACGACCGGGCGGCCTCTGCGGCCATTATCGATCAGCGCATCCACCGCTTCCTGCAGCATACGCTTCTCGTTACGAACAATGATATCCGGCGCTCCCAGTTCCAGGAGTCTGGCCAGACGGTTGTTACGGTTAATGATACGGCGGTACAGGTCATTCAGATCGGAGGTGGCGAAACGGCCACCATCCAGCTGAACCATGGGGCGCAGATCCGGAGGGATCACGGGGATCACATCCATCACCATCCACTCCGGGCGGTTGCCGGAAGCCTTGAAGGCCTCCACCACTTCCAGACGTTTGATGATCCGGGCCCGTTTCTGGCCCGTCGCGTCCTCCAGTTTGTTGCGGAGATCCTCGGAATCTGCCTCCAGGTCAATAGCCTTCAGCAGCTCCTGAATCGCCTCCGCTCCCATACCGACACGGAAATGTCCATAGCCAAACTTTTCAATGGCTTCTCTGTATTCCTTCTCGGACAGCACCTGTTTGTACTCCAGAGAGCTGTCTTTGGGATCCAGCACGATATAAGAAGCAAAATACAGTACTTTCTCCAGGATCCTCGGGGACAGGTCGAGGATCAGGCCCATCCGGCTCGGGATTCCTTTGAAATACCAGATGTGGGATACCGGGGCCGCCAGGGAAATGTGACCCATACGCTCTCTGCGGACACTGGCTTTGGTAACCTCTACACCGCAGCGGTCACAGATGACACCCTTGTAACGGATTTTTTTGTATTTGCCGCAATGGCACTCCCAGTCCTTGCTCGGCCCGAAAATTCTCTCGCAGAACAAACCGTCCCGCTCCGGTTTCAGGGTTCTGTAGTTGATCGTCTCAGGTTTTTTCACTTCCCCGCGGGACCAGCTGAGAATCTTCTCCGGAGATGCCAGACCAATTTTAATCGCGTCAAACTCTAACGGCTGATAGGTCTCTTCATTTACAGCAGGCATGTTTGCTCTCCTTTCTAGTTGTCAAATTCCATATCATCCACATCGTCGATCTCAATACCAAAATCTTCCGGGCCATCATCGTCACCGAACAGAACATCGTCCGGTTCCATATCGTCGATATTTACAGGCTCATCCTCGTCGACATCCTCTTCCGGTTCCGTCGAAACCAGTTCTCCATCCCGGAATTCCTGTTCCTGATAGCCGTAGCTGCCGTAGTTTTCGTTGTGGTGGTAATCCCGGTCATCCTCGATTACCGAGCGGAAATCTCTGGCTGCGTAGTCCACATTCTCCTTGACTTCCACTTCCTCGCCGAACTCATCCAGCAGTTTTACATCCAGGCCCAGGGCCTGCAGCTCTTTCAGCAGAACCTTGAAGGACTCGGGCACACCAGGGGTAGGGATATTGCCGCCCTTGATAATCGCCTCGTAGGTCTTCACACGGCCAACCACATCGTCGGACTTGACCGTAAGGATCTCCTGCAGTGTATAGGCAGCACCATAGGCCTCCAGAGCCCATACCTCCATCTCACCGAAACGCTGTCCGCCGAACTGGGCTTTACCACCCAGAGGCTGCTGGGTAACCAGGGAGTAAGGGCCGGTGGAACGGGCATGGATCTTATCATCTACCAGATGGTGAAGCTTCAGATAGTTCATATGTCCGATGGTTACTTCGCCGTCGAACTCCTCACCGGTCCGTCCGTCCCTCAGCTGTACTTTACCTTCGCGGGTAATCGGCACGCCTTTCCAGAGCGCCCGGTGTTCCAGATGGCTTCCCAGGTACTCCATCACATCCTCGCGCACATGTCCGCGGTATTTCGCTTCAAACTCTTCCCACTCTGTGTTGACATAGTCATTGGCCATCTCCAGAGTGTCCATGATATCCGTCTCTTTTGCTCCGTCAAATACAGGGGTGATCACCTTGAATCCCAGAGCGGCCGATGCCAGACTCAGATGGGTCTCCTTCACCTGTCCGATATTCATACGGGAAGGTACGCCCAGGGGATTCAGTACGATATCCAGGGGACGGCCGTTCGGCAGATAAGGCATATCTTCTACCGGGAGCACACGGGAAACAACACCCTTGTTTCCGTGACGGCCGGCCATCTTATCGCCGACAGAGATCTTTCTCTTCTGGGCAATGTAGATACGCACGGTTTCATTTACGCCGGGGGCCAGCTCATCTCCGTTCTCCCGGGTAAATACTTTCGCATCAATAATGATACCATAGGCTCCGTGAGGTACCTTCAGGGAAGTATCCCGGACTTCACGGGCTTTCTCACCAAAGATCGCCCGCAGCAGACGCTCTTCCGCCGTCAGCTCCGTCTCTCCCTTAGGAGTGACTTTTCCGACCAGGATATCTCCCGCACGGACCTCGGCGCCGATCCGGATGATACCACGCTCGTCCAGATCCTTCAGCGAGTCATCGCCTACGCCGGGAACGTCTCTCGTGATCTCTTCCGGCCCCAGTTTTGTATCCCGGGCCTCTGCCTCATATTCTTCAATATGAATCGATGTATATACGTCATCCTGAACCAGACGCTCACTCAGCAGTACGGCATCCTCGTAGTTATAACCTTCCCAGGTCATGAAACCGATCAGAGGGTTTTTACCCAGACCGATCTCACCCATATAGGTGGAAGGTCCGTCGGCCAGCACCTCACCGGCCTGTACGGTCTGTCCCTTATCTACGATGGGAGTCTGGTTGTAGCAGTTACTCTGGTTGCTGCGCTTGAACTTGGTCAGATGATACTGATCCCGTTTGCCGTCTTCCCGTTTTACCACGATATCCGTGGCGGAAACCCGCTCCACGACACCGGCGTTCTTTGCGATAACGCAGACACCGGAGTCCACGGCTGCCTTGGCTTCCATACCGGTGCCAACCACAGCGGAATCGGTACGCATCAGCGGAACGGCCTGACGCTGCATGTTGGATCCCATCAGAGCACGGTTGGCGTCGTCATTCTCCAGGAAAGGAATCATGGAGGTTGCCACCGAGAACACCATCTTAGGGGATACGTCCATCAGGTCAATCTTGCTCTTATCAAATTCGGAAGTCTCCTCCCGGTAACGGCCGGCGACATTCTTCCGGATGAAATGTCCCTCTTCATCCAGGGGGGAGTTCGCCTGCGCCACATAGTAATTATCTTCTTCATCGGCCGTCAGGTAGATAACCTCTTCCGTAACCCGGGGATTGGCAGGATCGCTCTTATCGACTTTGCGGTAAGGAGCCTCTACGAATCCATACTCATTCACTCTGGCATAGGTTGCCAGGGAGTTGATCAGACCGATGTTCGGACCTTCTGGCGTCTCAATCGGGCACATACGGCCATAATGAGTATAATGAACGTCTCGTACCTCGAATCCGGCACGGTCACGGGACAGACCGCCCGGGCCCAGAGCGGACAGACGGCGCTTATGAGTCAGCTCGGACAGAGGGTTGTTCTGATCCATGAACTGAGACAGCTGGGAACTTCCGAAGAACTCCTTCACCGCCGCCGTCACCGGTTTAATATTGATCAGGGACTGAGGAGTAATGT
>CAMOYN010000137.1 GCA_946630035.1 uncultured Lachnospiraceae bacterium | reverse complement strand
TTCCCTTTCAGGGCTTCCTCCAGCAGGATCCGGTTGGTCTCTTCCTGCCGTTTGATGTGATGACTGGAACGTTTTCCCGCGTTGATCACTTCCGCCGTGTCCGGCACCAGCGTCAGGATCTCCGGGCTCACCAGAGCATCGTAGACCACCACATCCGCCTTCTGTATTACTTCCGCTGCCTTCAGAGTCAGCAGTCCGATATCGGAAGGGCCGGCTCCCACCAGCCACACTTTTCCTTTTTCGACGTTCATTTTTTTCCCTTCATTTCTGCACGCAGCTGCTGCGCCAGTGCAATCCCGAGATTTTCTGCCTCCTGGGGCTTTCCTTCCCGGGTGCCGGTGACAAATTTCTTTTCCTCTTCACTGTAGTATAGCGCCCGCAGTTTCAGCCGTCCGTTTTCCACGACCGCATGGGCTGCGATGGGGGAGCTGCAGCCGCCGTCCAGTTCCCGTACATAGGCTCTCTCGGCTGTGATACAGTACCCGGCTTCCTCGTCCAGGAAACCGCCTAAAAAGGAGTAATTCTCCCCGGCCCGCCCCTGCAGTGCCAGGATACCCTGACCCGCTGCGGGAATCATCTCTTCGGTGGTAAAATACCGGCTGATCCGGTCCGCCAGTCCCAGACGTTTCAGTCCGGCAGCCGCCAGAACCAGGGCTCCATATTGACCTTCATCGAGTTTCCGAAGCCGCGTCAGAACATTTCCTCTCACATTTTCAAACCGGATCCCGGGGAAGAGGGCCTGTAGCTGTACCATCCTCCGCAGACTGGAGCAGCCTACGGGAAGACTCTGGTCCCACTCACGGCACCCTGCGGGCAGCACCAGCACATCCCTGGGGTCTTCCCTCCGGGAAAAACCCACCAGAGGCAGTTCTTCCGGCACTTCCATGGGAAGATCCTTGGCACTGTGGACCGAGAGATCGCTGCGGCCATCTTTCAGTGCCAGATCCAGTTCTTTTACAAATAAACCTTTTCCGCCGATCCGGTCCAGCCGGCGGTCCAGGATTTTATCTCCGGTGGTCTTCATCGTCACCAGTTCGGCTACATGACCAGGAACCTGATCGATAAAATCTGCCACCATCTCCGCCTGGATCACGGCCAGGCGGCTCTCCCTGGTGCCGATCCGACAGAGGATTTTCTTTTCTGTATTCATCATTAACTGCGATTCCTTCCTGGCCGGATCTGCCAGACATTCCCTGAGATAGGCTGCCGTCTTCCTCACTTTCCGGTGATCCGATCCGTCGGAGGTGATTCCCATCACCAGATTTTCATCAAAAATGATCGCCGGAAAATAGAAATCACATTCCTCTTTATTCGAGGCATTGTTTACGCGGATTCCGTGTTCCCGGCAGACCCGGACGATCTCATGGTTCAGATCGGCATCGCTGGTCGCCGCCAGCACCAGATCCACGTTCCCGTAGGCTGGGATTTCATTCGTATGATAGCTGCGGGCATCCCAGGAGAAAATACCCGGATCCTCTTTCAGGATCGCCCGCAGTTTTTCACTGATTCTGGGGCTTACTACGGTAATGTCCGGTCCAAAGTGTCTCAGGGTTTCCACCCGGCGGGTCGCAACGGCTCCTCCGCCGTAGATATATATTTTCCACCGGGATAAATCTACGAACATGGGAAATTTCGGATAGTCTTTTTTCATTTAGCCCTCCGTCACCAGCGCCTTAAGGCATTTGCGGAATACATCGGTTCCTGCTTCGTCACGAATCGTAAACAGCAGTTTTTCAATCACCTTCTCCGATGAATTACACACTGCCTTATGCAGGCTGTTTCCTTCCTCTTCCGGAAGTGCCAGTGACTTTACGGTTTTTCCCATCCTCCAATATACATCTTCCGAGGCAATCTGTCCGATCTGACGAACCATGGGAACCAGATCACGGCACTCATACCAGTTGAGGAATTCTTCAATGTGTTCTTCCAGAATCTGTTTTGCCTGGCGGATCTGAATTGCCAGTTCTTCGGACTGAGTTACATGGAAACTGTCGATATCATAGAGGGTAATTCCTTCTATGTTCTTTACTTCGGGTTCAATGTCTCTGGGAACGGCCAGATCGATCAGAATCTGATGTTCCGGGAGGGTCAGTTCCCGCATTTTTTCATAGGTAATGGTCGGATTCGGGCTGTTGGTTGCGCTGACCAGAATGTCACACTGAGGGATCAGTTCATAGCGGTCTCCGTAATTGATCCTTTTGCAGCCCACGGGAATCTCCACCACCCCGCTCCGGTACTGACGCACCGTGACGGTGACATCCGCCCCTTCGGCCTTCAGGGCCAGGGCCGCTCTTTTTCCCATCTCTCCGTTACCGATCACGATACATTTCCGGTCCGCAAAGACGAATCCGTTTTCTCTCATCCTGCTGACCGCCTGTTCCACCGCCGACAGATTCGCCGTGGACATCTGCATCCCGGATTTTACCTTTTTGGTTCCGGTAATGGCCATCCGGAACAGAGTCTCCAGTACAGGATCCGTGCTGAAGGCCTCTCTGGCGTTCTGAAGAGCCGCTTTCACCTGGGACAGAATCTGATCTTCGCAGAGAATCATGGAATTCAGCCCGCTGGTCGTATAAAACAGATGGCGAATGGCCTCTTCATTTTCTCTGGCGACAAATTTGTCCCGGGAATACAACGGATCCAGGCCTTTGACCCGGCAGAGGATCTCAAAAAGTGGCAGTTTCTTACTGTCTTCCCCACTCACCCACAGCTCCATCCGGTTGCAGGTGGAGAGAATCACACAGCCCAGAACGCCCTCCTCCTTATGGATCTCCTCCATCGCCCGGATGGAAGCATTCTTAGTGAAGGAAAAAATCTCACGGTAATCTACCGAGGCCAGCTGGTGGTCGATGCCTATCATCTGAATATTCATTTCGAGTTCTGGCCTCCTCTGGCGGGATCCATCTGATACAGAATCGCATTACAGATGGCCGCTGCCACGTTGCTGCCGCCTTTCCGTCCCCGGGCGATAATGGCCGGAATATCTGTCTCCAGAATCATCTCCTTGGAAGCCACCACATTCACGAATCCCACCGGAACACCGATGATCAGTTCGGGACGGAGCTTTCCTTCCTGAATCATATCATACAGCGCTACCAGGGCGGTGGGCGCATTGCCGATAGCAAAAATCAGAGGCTTGCCCAGGAAAGCGGCCTTCTCCATGCTGGCCGTCGCCCGGGTGGTATGATTCGCTTTGGCGGCTTCCGCCACATCCGGGTCGGACATGAAGCAGTATACTTCGCCGCCGAACTCTGCCAGAACTTTTTTGTTGATGCCGGAGCGGGCCATCTGTGTATCCGTCACGATACAGGCACCCTTCTCAATGGCTGCTTTGGCGGCTGCCACCGCATCATGGGAGAAGACCAGGTTGTCCGCATAATCAAAATCGGCCGTCGTGTGAATCACCCGTTTTACAATGGGCTCCTCCTCGGCGGGGAAGGTGCGGTCTCCCAGCTCCTCGGTTATTATTTCAAAACTTCTCTTTTCAATCTCCATGGGAAGAACATTCTCTAACTTTGTCTTCATAAATACCTCCATGCAGGTTCTTCTATTCTCTCAGGAAAATGTATATGGCTGCCGTATGTTTCAGATGCCCTCTTCCAGAATCCGGTAGATCTTCGGCATATCCAGATGCTTTCTCATCTCTTCCGCCAGAATATCGTACTGCTGCTGTTTGTAAGCATCGTAATCCATCATTCCCAGTTCCTCGAAGGCAATGCCTTTTTTCTCCGCCAGGGCTGAGATCACCGCATGTACGATCTCCTGGCGGTCAAAGAATCCGTGAATATAGGAACCATAGACATCCTCATTCCAGCCTCCGTCGGTCTTATTTTCACCGGAGACGGCGTCGCAGATATGGCTCATCTCGTGACCGGGCAGATCCCAGGTCGTCACACCCATATGGATCTCATAGCCTTCCACCGGCTGTCCGGCCAGTCCCCGGAAGATCCCCTCCGGCGCAGCCAGAGTTCCTTCCACCCGGGTACGGGTTTTCTCTCCGGCAAAAACGGTATGCATGGGCAGAAGTCCCATGCCCCGGATCTCTCCGCCTTCTTCGACTCCCTGGGGGTCCGAGATGCTCTCGCCCAGCATCTGATATCCTCCGCAGATGCCGAATACCGGCGTGCCGGCCCGATGGGCCTTCAGAACCGAAGCCTCCAGCCCGTTCTGGCGCATCCACAGCAGATCCTTCATCGTATTCTTGGTGCCGGGGAGCAGAATCAGATCCGGATTTCCCAGTTCTCCCGTCGTATGTACATAGCGCAGGGAAACTCCGTCAATCGCTTCCAGCCGGTTAAAATCGGTGAAGTTCGCAATCCTCGGAAGACGAATCACGGCGATATCGATCTGGGCTGCCAAGTCCTTCTTCACCATACGTTCGGAGAGACTGTCCTCGTCCTCAATATCCACGTGCAGATAGGGAGCCACGCCCACCACCGGCACGCCGCTCTTTTCCTCCAGCATCACGATACCGGGATCCAGGATGGTTTTATCCCCCCGGAATTTGTTGATGATGGTGCCTTTTACCATCCGCTTCTCATCCTCTTCCAGAAGCATCAGGGTACCCAGCAGCTGGGCAAACACGCCGCCGCGGTCAATATCGCCCACCAGAAGAACCGGAGCTTTGGCCATCTTCGCCATGCCCATATTGACGATGTCATCGGTCTTCAGATTGATCTCGGCGGGAGAACCGGCACCTTCAATCACGATGATGTCATTCTCTTCCGCCAGGCTGTTGTAGGCTTTCATGATATCCGGAATCAGAGCCTTCTTGTAGGCAAAGTACTCTCTGGCGCTCATATTTCCCCGAACCTCGCCGTTTACGATCACCTGGGATCCGGTATCATTGGTCGGCTTCAGGAGAATCGGATTCATCCGGACCGAAGGTTCCGTGCAGGCAGCCTCGGCCTGCATTACCTGGGCACGGCCCATCTCCAGGCCCTCTCTGGTAATGAAAGAATTCAGAGCCATATTCTGTGACTTAAAAGGTGCGACTCTGTATCCGTCCTGATGAAAGATCCGGCAGAGAGCTCCCACCAGCAGGCTCTTTCCTGCATTGGACATGGTTCCCTGGATCATAATGGATCTGGCCATGATTCATTTCCTCCTTCTTCCAGCGCCGCCTTGAGCGCGGGTAAAAATACAATATTCTCTTCATGACTGCGAACGGCGATCCGGTAATACCCTTCGGTCAGGCCTTCATAATTGGCACAGTCACGGATCAGAATTCCCTCTTTCTTCAGACGCGCTGCCAGTCCCGGCCGGGCGCGGAAGAAAAGGTAATTGGCCCCGCCGCCGTACAGCTTTAAGTTCATGGTCTGCAGCTCTTTTTGCATGTAGGCTTTTTCCTTTTTCAGGAGATCGCAGGTCCGGTTGACGTACTCTGTCTCTTCACAGGCCGCCACACCGGCATACTGAGCCGGCACCGATACATTCCAGGGCTGGTGTACTTCCTGCAGGGAGGCCATAAAGGCTTCATCCGCACAGAGCAGGTAACCGAGGCGCAGTCCCGGCATGGCATAGATTTTGGTAAATGCCTTTAGTATGGCCAGACAGGGGAACTGCCCCAGCAGGTGCACGGCCGTAAGCCGGGCCGGATTTTCCACAAAATCTATGAAACATTCATCCAGGAGCAGCCGGATTCCGTAATCGCGGCAGCGCTCCAGAATCTCCAGGAGAAGATCCTGCTCCAGGATGGAACCGGTGGGATTGTTGGGATTACATAGGATCACCAGATCGGTATCCGGTGTCAGTGCCGTAAGCAATGCGCGTGAATAGGCAAAACCCTCTTCCTCCTTGAGATACACAAAATGGATGGCACAGCCGGCCACCTCCAGCGCCTGGGTGTATTCATGAAAGGACGGAGCCACGAGAACCGCTCTCTTCGGTCTCTGGGCCAGTCCGCAGGCATAGATCAGATCGGCGGCTCCGTTGCCGCAGGCGATCCAGGTTTCCGGTACTTCTTCTTTGCGGGAGAGAGCCCGCACCAGACGCCGGCAGCGTACGTCCGGATAATGCTCCGAACGCCGCACGCCTTCATAGGCGGCTTCCCTCACCCGGGGCGGCATCCCCAGAAAATTCAGGTTCGCCGAGTAGTCCAGCCGCACCGGCTGGGTATAGATATCTCCTCCATGATTATGCATGGTGTTTTTTCCTTCTGTCTTCTATATCATCTGTTTCTTTTTTTATCAGTTCTTCCGGCGGATGGCTCACCATAACGGACCGTAAACCAGCGAAATCACCAGGATCCGCAGTCCCGCCAGCAGAATCAGAGCCAGGACTTCCGTGCCGTACATCAGGCGATGGGATCTCTTTATGTCTTCTCTCTCCACCTTCCGGTCCGGGTCACCGATGGTCTTTTTCTTGTGGAGTTTTCCGAAGTACCAGGCATCCCCGGCCAGCTGAACGCCGAGAGCTCCCGCCATCACGGCTTCGGTGTGGGCCGAATTGGGACTTGCGTGGTTGTACCGGTCTCTCAGATAGATGCGCCGGGCCTTCGGTCCATTCATCCCCAGAATATAGGCAGCGGCAATCATAAGCCATCCGGAAAGACGGGCGGGTATATAATTCACACAGTCATCCCAGAGGGCCGCAGCTCTGCCGAAATTCAGGTATCTGTCATTCTTATATCCTACCATGGAATCCATCGTATTGCACGCTTTATAAAAAAATCCCAGGAAGGCGCCGCCCACTGCCATAAACAGCATCGGCGCAATGATACCGTCGGAGGTGTTCTCTGCCACTGTCTCCACCGCCGCCTTAACCACCCCTTCTTCGCTCAGGTTTTCGGTA
>CAMOYN010000136.1 GCA_946630035.1 uncultured Lachnospiraceae bacterium | reverse complement strand
CGGAGGCTTTAATCTCTGACGCGGGTTTGTATCCCACGTCTGAGACGAGTTTCCACTTGCGCATTCCTCTCATGACTAAAGTCACGAGAATCCTGCGTCAGAGATTGAAAACAGCTTTTCTGGTTCATTTCATTTTTACATTATTACTTGCATATACAGTAGGGAGGTGCTATAGTATAAGCCATTGACTATAATCGGACTAAAAAGAAAGGAAAATGTTAAATGAAGAACAATTTGAAAGCGTTAGCTGGCGGAATGCATAAAATAATGGATAATCATTTTATTGGGAGAGAAATCATGATGTTTATATTACTCATTGTTTTGTGCTCTTTTATATGTACTTCCCCAGATACTATGCTGGCAAGTAACCGTAACCGCATACCGATTGTTGAAAATGTATTTCCTGATTCTGCATTCCGGGAAATACTTTCTGCAGAATATGATAAGGATGGAAACGGGTTTATAGATGATCCGGATTCTGTTACAGTTATTCGGTCGGATATTGATATTTCCGACCTGACCGGTATAGAGAATTTTTCTTCACTAAAAACACTGGAACTTAACTCCGGATATGTGAATGTCTTAGATCTCTGTAAAAATCAGGAATTAGAACGTTTGGAAATTTCTCTGGGAAACCTCCAAATACTAAATTTATCTCAAAATCCAAAATTGAAATATTTGAATATAAGAGAAGCGAATCTGAAATCATTGGATCTGCAGGATCATCCTTTTTTGGAAACTGTTCGGCTCGGATGTTATAACAATCCTTATTATGAAAATGTGAATCAGCTAACGGATTTACGATGTAATAGCATGTCTGGCTTGAAATATCTTGAAGTTGCATCAAGTTCTCTGACCTTTTTGGATATATCAAATTGTCATATATTAAAGGATATTAAATTGTATTGCGATTCGCTTCAAACGCTGGATTTGCGCAATAATAAATTGATAAAGGAGTGCGTTGTCACTGCCAGAAACATGAAAAAAATGTTTCTGGGCGATCAGAAAAAATTGAAGACACTGATATTGGCAAGTCAGACACTAAATGAATTGTCTACAGGTGATTGCATAAGATTGAAAGAATTGATAATTCGTAGAGTTGAAAAAAATACAGAATATCAAGAGTATGAGAATGAAGGAATAAAGACACTGGATATATCCGCATTTCCAAATCTGGAAGTGTTGGATATAACTGCAAAAAATCTGAAGAAATTAAGTGTGTCTTCTAATTACAAACTTCGAAAATTGTTAATCAGAGACAGTTGTCTGCGTTCATTAGATGTTACAAAAAACAGGCGTCTGGAAGAACTGGAAGTAAAGGGAAATCTTAAAAAACTAAATATTAAAAAAAATAAAAAACTAAAAAGCCTGACACTTTGTTGTGGTTTAAAATCCTATGATGTTTCTGGATTAAAGGAGATGGAATTTTTAGATTTGTCTGGAAATCAGTTGAGAAATCTAACTGTATGTCAAATGCCTAAGTTAGATTATTTGATAGTAGATAATAATCCATTGGAAAACCTTCGACTGTGGGACGTTCCAACTCTCAATGAACTTTGTGCAAATGATTGTGCTTTACAGGATTTAAATCTGAACAAAGTAAGAGAACTTAGGGTACTTCATATAAGTAATAATAAGATTAAAAATTTAAACTTAAAATATGTACGCCATATAACGGAATTGTATGCAGATCATAATCGATTGGATTATATTGATTTATCGCAGTCTGATAATCTTGATGTGGCAGTTTTGTCGGACAACCTCTTGAAAACAGTGACGTTTGGCAAAAAAATGAATCAATTTGCTGTTATTTACCTTACGGATAATCGATTAAAGGAACTGGATATTTCTTCATTGAAAACTTCAGCTGAAATTCATGTTGAGAAAAATCCAGATCTTAATAAGATATACGTGAGTAAGAGTCAGTATTCGAGAAAGGGAAAACGTTGGAAAAATAAATTTTTTGTATATGATGATTATGGACAGACTATTGACTACATCTATAAACAATAAGTTGCATAATGACATCATCTTTGCTAAAATATAGTTTGAGTGAAACAGATAAAGTAAGGGCCCCGTGCAGTGAATACGCGGGGCCTTTGCAATCAGTGAATTAAGCGCCGCTGCCTTGATTTTGTAGGCTAATCATGCTATGATCGCTCTTTAAGGCGGTGATTACAATGAAGGAATTTAATCTGCAGGAAGAACTGAAAAAACTGCCGGACCGGCCGGGTGTGTATCTGATGCACGATGCGATGGACCGTATAATATATGTAGGAAAAGCGGTGGTTCTTAAGAACCGGGTGCGCCAGTATTTCCAGAACGGGGGCAATAAATCCCCGAAGGTACTGCGTATGGTTTCTCAGATTGCCTGGTTCGAGACCATTGTGGTGGATTCGGAGGCGGAAGCCCTGGTGCTGGAGTGTAATCTGATTAAGGAGTACCGCCCTAAGTACAACACGATGCTGAAGGATGACAAGGGGTATCCCTATATCCGGGTGACGGTGGAGGAGGCTTTCCCCCGCGTGATGCTGGCCCGCAGGCCGGGGAGGGATCATTCCCGGTACTACGGTCCCTACGTCAATGCAGGGGCGGTAAAGGATACGATCAAGCTGACACACCGGCTGTTCCGGATCCGGGACTGCAGCCGGAAGCTGCCGGAGGATATCGGCAAGGAACGACCCTGCCTGAATTATCACATTCACCAGTGTGATGCGCCTTGTCAGGGGTATATCACTCCGGAAAAATACGGAGAGGCGATCCGGAAGGCACAGGATTTTCTGGAAGGCCATTACGAGATTCTGATCGATCAGCTGACGGAGAAGATGCAGGCAGCGGCAGCGGAACTGGATTTCGAATCCGCAGCCACTTTCCGGGAACTGTTGTTTTCTGTCCAGAAGATGGAGCAGCGGCAGAAGGTGTCGGATCTGAATCAGGAGAACCGGGATATCATCGCTCTGGCTATGGAGGGAGAGGATGCCATCGTCCAGGTTTTCTTCGTCCGGGAAGGAAAACTGATCGGAAGAGATCATTTTCATGTGCGAGTGGCGGACGGTGACGCCAGCGGACAGGTGCTGGAGGATTTTGTTAAACAGTTCTATGCCGGCACACCTTTCATGCCAAAGGAGATATTCCTTCCGGAGGAAATCGGGGAGGCGGAATCCATCGGCCGCTGGCTGAGTGCGAAAAGTGGACACAAGGTTTCTCTGGTGGTGCCGAAGAAGGGGGAAAAACACCGCCTGATGGAACTGGCGGAAAGCAATGCCCAGATGATTCTTGGCCGGGACCGGGAGAAGGTAAAACGGGAAGAAGCCCGGACCACCGGTGCCGTCCACGAAATAGAAGAGCTGCTGGGACTCTCCGGGATCGTCCGCATGGAGGCCTTTGATATTTCCAATATCTCCGGTTTTGCCTCGGTGGGATCCATGGTGGTTTATGAAAACGGAAGACCCAAGCGGAATGATTACCGTAAATTTAAGATCAAATGGGTAAACGGGCCGAACGACTACGCCTCCATGGAGGAAGTCCTGACCAGACGGTTCACCCATGGGCTGGAGGAGAGGGAAACTCTCCGGGAAAAAGGGATGGAAGAGGCCTACGGGAAATTCACGAATTTTCCGGATCTTCTGATGATGGACGGTGGCCGCGGCCAGGTGAATATCGCGGAAGCCGTGCTGAGTCAGCTGGGTCTCGATATACCTGTGTGCGGTATGGTGAAGGATGATAACCACCGCACCCGGGGGCTGTATTTCCACAATGTGGAGCTGCCCATCGATACCCACAGTGAGGCCTTCCAGCTGATCACCCGGATCCAGGATGAAGCCCACCGCTTCGCCATCACTTTCCACCGGGATCTCAGGAGCAAGAACCAGGTGCATTCCGTCCTGGATGATATCGACGGCATCGGTCCGGTGAGGAGAAAGGCTCTGATGCGGGAATTCCAGACCATGGATGCCCTGCGCAGTGCCACCCTGGAACAGCTGGAGGCGATCCCTGAGATGAATCACAGTGTGGCTGTCACGGTATACGCCTTCTTCCATGACGGAGAAATTCCGGAATAATTTCAATATATAAAAAGCCTCCGACGTGGGTAAAACAATCGACAGATAACAGAGGAAAAAAGGAAAAACGAATGATAGGTATGGGAACCATGATCAACGCCGTCAGCATCATCGTCGCCGTCATGACATCTTCCATGGGAAAAGGGTGTGCCTTCTCGGCCATCCCGGTTTTCCTCTTTGAGGGAAGTATTACCCTGCTGGCCCGGCTGATTTCGCCGATCATGACACCTCTGGCCATTTCCTATCTGTCACTGATCGGTTCCATTCTGATATTCTGTGTCGGCCTGAATCTGGTCTGGGGAAAGAAAGTCCGGGTCGCCAATATGCTGCCCGCCGTCCTGCTGGCTGTACTCGCCGCCTACCTCCCCTGGGGATTCTGAGATGGAATTTAGGTAACATTTTTTTGACCTGTGTCCTGAAATATGATATACTATTTATTTAAGAGTTGTACATTTCTGATGTCAGTAAATCAGACAGGCCGGTATACCGGTGATGACATTTTTGGCCATTATAAGAAAGGAAACATTTCATGGACAGTATCAGTTTGAGCCAGATCGCGGCGGATCTGAATTTCCGCAGCCTGAACCCGGATGTGGACATCGAGAGTGTGATGATTTCTCATCCGGATATCAACCGCCCGGCCCTGCAGCTGGCGGGTTTTTTCGAGCATTTTGACAATAACCGGATCCAGATCATCGGAAATGTGGAGATGGCCTATCTTCGTACCCTGACCCGGGAGCAGAAGATCACGGTTTTTACGGAGCTGTTTTCCCGGGAGATTCCCTGCCTTCTGTACTGCAGGGATCATCTGCCGGGGGAAGAGGTGCGGGTGCTGGCGGACAAATACCAGGTGCCGTTGCTGGCTTCCCACTGCTTCACTTCCGATGTATATTCGAAGGTTCTCCGGTATCTGCAGGAGAAACTGGGGCCGGTTCAGACCATCCACGGGGTTCTGGTGGATGTCATGGGCGTGGGCGTGCTGATCACCGGTGAGAGCGGCATCGGTAAGAGTGAAGTGGCGCTGGAGCTGATCAAGCGCGGCCATCGTCTGGTGGCGGATGACGCCGTGGAACTGCACCGGGTCAACGATGCCAGAATCGTGGGCGTCGCGCCGGAGATCACAAAGCACTTTATCGAGCTTCGCGGTGTCGGCATCATTGATGTGAAGGCCCTGTTCGGTGCCCAGAGCATTAAGGACGAGCAGGATGTGGATATGGTGATCCACCTGGAAGACTGGAACAAAGACAGAGTCTATGACCGTCTAGGCTCCCAGGAAGAATATATCAAGTATCTGGGCAATAAGATTGTCTGCTACAATATTCCCATCAGCCCCGGACGGAATGCCGCCATCATCGTGGAAGCGGCGGCCATCAATTTCCGTCAGAAAAAGATGGGATATGATGCGGTGGAGGAGCTCTACCGCCGGGTACAGAGCAATATGATGAAAGGACTGGACAGCTGATGAACGTGAGCGAACACTCATCCATTGCCCGGGTGGCAGAACAGCTGAAAAGCGAGTGGGGAGAAGAGCGGGTTCTCCGGGAGGAACCCATGTCCCGGCATACCACCTTCCAGGCCGGCGGCCCGGCCGCGGTTTTTGCGGAACCCGCGACGGAGGAGGCGCTGGCGGCCGGTATTGCGATGTGCCGCAGAGAGGAAGTCCCCTGTTTTGTACTGGGACGAGGAAGCAATCTCCTGGTGGGGGATCTGGGCTATCCGGGGGTGATCTTCCATATAGGAGAGGATTTTGCCGGGATGTCCGTGGAGGGAGAACGGATCGAAGCCGGAGCCGGTGTCTTACTCTCAGCCCTGGCCCGGTTTGCCAGGCTGCACGGGCTCTCCGGCCTGGAGTTTGCCGGCGGAATCCCGGGAACCCTGGGAGGCGCCCTGTTTATGAACGCCGGTGCCTACGGCGGAGAGATGAAAGATGTGGTGACCGAGGTACGGGTACTGCTGCCCGACGGAACCTTCCGGTGGCTGCCCGCCGGTGAGCTGGATCTGGCTTATCGCAGCAGCCGCCTGCAGAAGGAAGGGATGATCGCCCTGGCTGCCAGGATGACACTAAAACCCGGCGATCCGGAGGTAATTCAGGAAACCATGAATGACCTGGCCCAGAAGCGGCGGAGCAAACAGCCTCTGGAACATCCCAGCGCCGGCAGCACCTTCAAGCGGCCGGAGGGATACTTCGCTGGAAAGCTGATCCAGGACGCCGGCCTCGCCGGATACCGCGTCGGCGGCGCCTGCGTATCCCCCAAACACTGCGGCTTCGTGGTCAATGACCAGGGCGGAACCGCCGCAGACATCCTGGCGGTCTGCCGGGACGTACAGGCCAAAGTACAGGAGCAGTTCGGCGTAACCCTCGAGATGGAAATCCGCTGCCTCGGCGACTTCACCTGATTTTAGCTACGGTTCGCGGTTTCTGGAAGCAGTGCTGTTCTACACGGTAAAAATGTTTCTCTTAGGCGAGGATCCGCAGTGCCGGTGCTTAGTGCACTATTTTATACCAACAATGGATGCTGGTACCGGGAAACAGGAGGATTTCCATGTCATTCTCACAGGACATTAAAGAAGAGTGCTCGCGGCAGATGCCGCCGGCCAGGCACTGCCAGCTGGCGGAACTGGCGGCCATCATCAGCGGGTGCGGCAGCATCTCCATCCGCCGGCATCGCCGCCTCTTTCTGATTCTTCTGAGCGAAAATCAATATCTGATCCGAAAGGCGGAGAAGCTGATCCGGGCGGCTTTTCAGACGGTGCCGGAATGTTCCGTTCTGATGAGCGGAGGACAGAAAAATCCTTCCTATATGCTGGCAGTGACG
>CAMOYN010000135.1 GCA_946630035.1 uncultured Lachnospiraceae bacterium | reverse complement strand
TCGTATCCAAGAGCACTTCTCAGCCCTGCCAACTGACGATATCTTTACTCCATCCGATTTATAGAAGTTGTTTGACATATTTTGTATATAAATATATAATAAATAAGGGGGGCGAAGAGTGGTCTTGGCCCTCCTTTTATTCTAAAATAATAAAACGAAGGGGGTGACATTATGACAGAGATCATGGAAAGAATGGAAGAAAAAGAACTCCTGAAACTGCTTTCGGATCACAAATATGCCCAGATCCGGGAAATAATGGAAAATGAAAATGCGGTAGATATCGCGGAGTTTATGGGGGAGATTCCTCCGGAATTCCTGCTGAAGTTCTTCCGGGTATTGCCGAAGGACATGGCCGCGGATGTATTCGCCGAGATGGATCCGGAGGAGCAGGAGGTGCTGATCAACGGCTTCACCGACCGGGAGCTGAAGGACGTGCTGGACGACATGTACCTGGACGATACGGTTGACATGCTGGAGGAAATGCCGGCGAATGTGGTCAACCGGGTACTGGCCAAGGCGGACAGCGAGACCCGGAAACAGATCAATGAGCTCCTGAAATATCCGGAGGACAGCGCCGGGGCCGTGATGACCACCGAGTACATGCGCCTGCGGAAAGACCTGAAGGTACCCGAGGCGGTCGCCTGGATCCGAAAACGCGGCGAGGACTGCGCCGACCTCTACAACTGCTTCGTCACCGATGCAAACCGGCAACTGCTGGGGACCATCACTCTGCGGGAGCTGCTGCTGGCCGGAGATGAGCGCACCGTGGAATCCCTGATGGATGAAAATGTGATCAGTGTAAAGACCCTGGACGACAAGGAGACCGCGGCAAAACTCTTCGACCGCTACGAGATTACCACCCTGCCGGTGACGGATCAGGAAGACCGCATGGTAGGCATTATCACCATCGACGACGCTATCGACGTCCTGCAGGAAGAAAACACCGAGGATATGGTAAAGATGGCTGCCGTAGCTCCCGCCGGCGAGACCTATTTTGACACCGGGATTCTACACCACGTAAAGAACCGAATCCCCTGGCTGTTCGTCCTGATGTTCTCCTCCATGATGACAGGAATCATCATCGAACACTACGAAGGCGCCTTCCAGGCCGCCCCCCTCCTGGTGGCACTGATGCCGATGCTGATGGACACCGGCGGCAACTGCGGCACCCAGGCCTCCACCCTGATCATCCGCGGCATGGCCCTCGACGAGATCCGCCCCCGGGACTTCTTCAAAGTATTCTGGACCGAATTCCGCGTCTCCGGTATGGTCGGAGCCGCCCTCGCCGTCGCCAACGGCGTCCGGATCTATCTCCAGTACCGCGATCCCTCCCTCGCCCTGGTCATCGCCTTCACCCTGCTCTTCGTCGTCATGGTAGCCAAACTCCTGGGCTGCTGCCTCCCGATGTTGGTCAAACGCCTCCACCTCGACCCTGCATTGGTAGCCTCCCCCCTCCTCACCACCTTCGTCGACATCTGCTCCGTCACCATCTACTTCACCATCGCCACCCACATCATGCACGTATAACAAGGAGACAGGGGACGGTCCTTTGTCTCCTTCCGTCAATGGGACAGGGGGACGTTCGCCTTGTCCCAGTTGTCAGACAACTGGGACGGGGCGAACGTCCCCCTGTCCCATTGTTGGGAAGGAGACAAAGGACCGTCCCCTGTCTCCTTGCTAGCGTTCCGCTCACTTCACTACATTCCGTAACACGCCGATTTTCTCAATCTCACACTCCACCACATCTCCGGGTCTCAGCCAGCGGGGTGGATCAAATCCCATCCCGACGCCTTTCGGGGTGCCGGTGGCGATGATGGTTCCGGCCTGAAGTGTCATTCCCTGACTCAGCTCTGCGATGATTTCATCGATGCCGGTGATCAGCATGTCTGTGGTGGAGTTCTGCCGCAGTTCCCCATTGATCCGGCAGCGGATGCCGAGGCGCGGCGGAAATGCGATTTCATCGGCTGTGGTGATAACCGGCCCCATGGGTGTAAAACCGTCCAGGCTCTTCCCGAAGTACCACTGGGTGTGAGCGGTCTGCAGATTGCGGGCGCTGACATCATTTAAAACCGTGTAGCCGAAAATGTATTCCGCCGCATTTTCCGGTTTGACCTGAAAGGCATCCTTCCCGAGAATCACGGCCAGCTCGACCTCATAATCCAGACGGTCTACCAGTCCCTCATAGGCAGGAATGATTCCCTCCGGCCCGGGAGCCGTGTTGACACGTTTGGAGAAATAAACTGCGTGCCGGGCTTCCTTTTTTACGAAGGCTTCTTTGGAATAGCCCGCTGCCTCCTCTGCATGCTCGGTATAATTCAGACCGAGGCAGATCACATCCTGGCGGGGATGTGGGATTGGCGCAAGGATCTTTACCGCATCCACTGACAGCGCAAAATGGCCTTCCCCTTTTGCTGCTGCAGAATTCTCTGCGGCGGCACTTATCAAGATCTGCCGTTCTTCTTCCGTCAGTCCGCGGATCAGATCATTCATGGTCAGGTAGGGCAGCCCCAGTTCACGAACCGGTGTAACTCGTTTTTCGTCCTTCGACAGGACACCCACCTGCTCCTTTTCTTCATAAGTAAAAGTAATCAGTTTCATTTTACAGGCATTCCCCTTCTTTTTTTCCCAGTATATCCAGAGACCCCAACCACGTCAAGTAGGAGATGCGGGATGGTTATTCCGCCCCTGGGGACTGGTTCCGGTGGTCGGAAAATTCGCCACCGGGATCTGCTCCTCGTGGCAGGGGCCCCGGTGTCCCCGGTGGAGGAGAAAGAGACAGAGGACCGTCCCCTGTCTCTCCCTGTCTCCCGGTGGCGAAAAAGGAGACAGAGGACCGTCCCCTGTCTCCTTCTGTTTCTTACATTTCGATGGTGACCTGGTAGTGGGTGCAGCCGGTCTGAAGAGGGATGAGGTTCCCGGTGACGGGCTGGCCGTTGACGGTCATGGTTTTTACGCCTTTCTGGCTGCCGCTGGTGTGTACGGTGATGTCGTAGGTGGCGCCGCGGTATGTGCGGTGGATGGTGAAGTCGCCGAAGTCGTGGGGGATGCAGGGGTTGATCGTAAGGCCGTTCAGGGTGGGGTATACGCCGAGGATGTACTGGGAGATGTCGGCGAAGGTCCAGGCGGCGGTTCCGGTGAGCCAGCTGTTCTTGCCCTGGCCGTGGAATCTGGCGTCGCGGCCGCCGACCATCTGGGAGTACACGTAGGGTTCGGTTTTGTGGATCTCGCTGACGTCCTGCAGATAGGCGGGGCAGGTCTTGCGGTAGACTTCGAAGGCGCGGTCGCCGTGGCCGAGGACGGTTTCGGCGATGGAGATCCAGGGGTTATTGTGACAGAATATGCCGGCATTTTCCTTGTATCCGGGGGGATAGGAGGAGATCTCGCCCAGTTCCAGGTGGTACCGGGTGTAGGCGGGCTGCAGGATCATGATGCCGTAATCGGTGTCGAGGTGTTCTTTTACGGATTCCAGGGCGGCCTGGGCTTCGCCGGTCTCAACTCCGACGCCGGCCATGACGCAGAATCCCTGGGGCTCGATGAAGATCTTGCCCTCTTCGCATTCCTGGGATCCCACCTTGTGGCTGTAGGCGTCATAGGCGCGGACGAACCATTTTCCGTCCCAGCCGTCGGTCAGGAGGGCTTTCTCCATGAGGGCGACTTCCTCCAGGGCCCGCTGCGCTTCCTCCGGCCGGCCGGTCGCCCGGCAGAGGTCGGCATATTCCCGGCCGTATTTGACAAACATGCCGCCGATGAAGACGGATTCGGCCACGGGTCCCTCGGAGGGGCCGAAGGTCTGGAAGGATTCGCCGGGGTGCTCGGAGAAGCAGTTCAGGTTCAGGCAGTCGTTCCAGTCGGCGCGCCCGATGAGGGGAAGCTGGTGGGGGCCCTTGTGGTTTACGGTGTAATCGAAGGAGCGGGTCAGGTGCTCAAAGAGCGTCGTCGCCTTCGTAAAATCATTGTCGTAGGGAACCATTTCCTCGAGAATGGAGTAGTCTCCGGTCTCGCGGATGTAGGCGGAGGTGCCGGCGATCAGCCACAGGGGGTCGTCGTTGAAGCCGGAGCCGATGTCGGAGTTTCCCTTCTTGGTGAGGGGCTGGTACTGATGGTAGGCGGAGCCGTCCTCGAACTGGGTGGAGGCGATGTCAATGATGCGCTCCCGGGCCCGCTCGGGGATCAGGTGGACGAAGCCCAGCAGATCCTGGCAGGAGTCCCGGAAGCCCATGCCGCGGCCGATGCCGGATTCAAAATAGGATGCGGACCGGGACATGTTGAAGGTGACCATGCACTGATACTGGTTCCAGATGTTGACCATCCGGTTCACTTTGTCATCCGAAGTTTCGACATGGAAACGGGAGAGAAGTCCGTTCCAGTAATCCTTCAGTTCCCGGAAGGCGTTCTCCACATCTTCGTCGGTCCGGTAGCGGGCTATCATGGCTTCCGCCGGTTTTTTATTGATAATACCGGTGACGCATTCCTTATAATCGTCAGCATTGGCCGGCTGTTCCCATTTCTCATTTTCCGGATTTTCACAGTATCCCAGCAGGAAAATGAAGGTGCGGGATTCGCCGGGGGCCAGGGTGAGGTCGATCTGATGAACGGCCGCGGGGTACCAGCCGCTGGCAATGGAATTTCTGCAGCCGCCATCTTCGATGGCTTCCGGCGCTGCCGGGCTTCCATAGACACCCAGGAAATCGTCCCGGCTGGTGTCGAAACCCTGCACCGGGGCATTGACAGAATAAAATGCGAAATGATTGCGGCGTTCGCGGTATTCGGTTTTGTGGTAAATGCAGGAATCCACCACCTCGACTTCGCCGGTGCTGAGATTGCGCTGGAAATTCGTCATGTCATCCATGGCATTCCACAGGCACCATTCCACATAAGAATACAGCTGCAGCTGTTTCGGTTCCGTGGTCTGGTTGGTGATCGTCAGCTGCTGCACCTCGCAGGTGTCATTCATGGGAACGAAAACCCGCAGGAAGGCCTCCACCCCATTCTTGTCCGAACGGAAGGTGCTGTAGCCCAGACCGTGCCGGCATTCGTAATGGTCGAGGGCGGTCTTCACCGGCTGCCAGCCGGGATTCCAGAGGGTATTCCCGTCTTTGATGTAGAAATACTTTCCGTTCGTGTCCGCGGGAACATTGTTGTAGCGGAAACGGGTGATGCGCAGCAGCCGGGCGTCCTTGTAGAAGGAATAGCCCCCGCAGGTGTTGGAGAGCAGCGTGAAAAAATCCTGATTCCCCAGATAATTGATCCAGGGAAGCGGTGTCCGGGGCGTCGTGATAACGTATTCTCTGTTCTCATCATCAAAAAATCCAAATCTCATAGCAGCATCCTCATTTAAATATGTAAACGTAAACGATTAAGGGACGGTGTAGAAAAAAACAGCCCACTGGCTACCTCTATTATAAAAAAATATTTCGTACATAGCAAGGACTTTTTAGCTGCAAAACTCACTATTTTTTTACGGAATTACTAAATTAAATAAGAAGATAAACAGAATTTAGCAAATTTAGTTGCATTGAATGACAAAATGTTGTATAGTAAACTCGAAATCGATTAAGAGTACTGAACAGAAAAGCCGGATTGTAGATGTAAACAAGAAGGGGCGCCGGCAGGAATAATCAGTGGAAACGCCAGTTGACAGGGGGGAGAAAAGATGGCATCAATGAAGGAGATCGCCAGACAGTGTGGCGTGTCAGTAGCGACGGTGAGCAAGGCACTGAATGATCAGCACGATATCAGTGAGGAGACCAAAAAGAAAGTCCGCAAGGCGGCGAGGGAACTGGGGTATCTGCCCAATTCATTTGCAAGGGCTCTGAAGACGAATCGTACCTTCAACCTGGGGGTGCTGTTTGTCGATGAGGCCATGAGCGGACTGACCCATGATTATTTTTCCCATGTGCTCAACAGCTTTAAAGTAACGGCGGAAGAGCAGGGGTACGACCTCACCTTCATCAACAGCCGTAAACGCCGGATGACGTATCTGGAGCACGCCCGCTACCGGGGCGTGGATGGCGTAGTCATAGCCTGCGTGAATTTTGACAGCGCCGAGGTGGTGGAGCTGGTGCACAGCGACCTGCCGGTGGTGACGATCGACCACAGTTTCAATGACAAACCGGCGGTGATATCCGACAATATTACCGGGATGAAGGAACTGGTGAATTACGTATATTCCTTCGGGCACAGGAAAATTGCCTATATCCACGGGGAAGAACACACCGCCGTGACTAAAAACCGGGTGGGCAGCTTCTACCGCACCCTAAAAGAACTGGGCGTGGAAGTTCCCGAGGAATACGTGCGGAGCGGATCCTACCGGAACCCGGATCTCTGTTACCGGCTGACCAATGAGCTGTTGGATCTGCCCGATCCGCCTACCTGCATCCTGTATCCGGACGACTTCGCCTGCATCGGCGGAATCAATGCCTTAAAAGACCGGAACCTCCGGATCCCCGAAGACATTTCCATCGCCGGCTACGACGGACTCGAGGCCGGACAGCTGCTGGATCCGAAGCTGGCAACCATCGAACAGGACACCAACCTGATCGGAAAATACGCCGCAGAGCAGCTCATCGATATGATCGAGCATCCCAAGACCACCCTCTTCGACCGGGTGTCCGTCCCCGGACGCCTGCTGCCCGGCAAATCCGTCACCAGCCCCAAGTGAGACGAGGAGACAGGGGACAGACCCCTGTCTCCTTCTGTCTCCGGTGTCTTGCTGGTGAGGAGACAGGGGTCTGTCCCCTGTCTCCTTTGGGTTGCAAAAAGAAGGTTTATATGCTATAGTATAGGCACATTACAATCGAACAGGTGCAAGTGTGAGCCTGAACAGATGTGAACGTCTGCTTCCCGTAAGGTGGAAGGCTCATGAAAAGGGAAACGGGTGTGAGTCCCGTGCTGTCCCGCAACTGTAAGTGAACAA
>CAMOYN010000134.1 GCA_946630035.1 uncultured Lachnospiraceae bacterium | reverse complement strand
CGCGGCAAGAACGCCGAGGCGTTCTTGATTAACCCAACAGCCCGCCACCGGGACCTGTCCCCGGTGGCGGGCTGTTGGGTTACATGGAGATGAATCCGAATACGTTGGCAATGGAACTGATCAGGATGACGGCGAGGAAGATCGGGCAGAGATACCGGATCATGAAAGTGAAAATGGCTTTCAGCCGGAAGTTCATACCGCTCTTGGTGACTTCTTCCTCGATGCGGTCGATGCCGATCACCCGGGTCACGATGTAGCAGGTAAAGAGGGCTGCGATGGGCATCATCACGGAATTGGTCAGGAAATCGAAGAAGTCCAGGAACTGCATTCCGATGATGGTTACGGCGCCCAGAGGGCCGTAGCCGAGGGATGACAGGGTGCCCAGGCCGATCATGATGACAGCCATGATCACGGTGGAGAGGCTGCGGGACCAGTGGAGTTCATCGACCAGGGTGGAAACAGCGCTCTCCAGCAGGGAGATGGCGCTGGTGAGGGCGGCAAAGAGTACCAGTACGAAGAAGAGGATGCCGACCGGGCCGCCGAATCCCATGTGGGCGAAGATATTCGGCATGGTGATGAACATCAGGGAGGGACCGGCTTTCAGTGTGGCCGGATCGCCGCCGTTGAAGGCGAATACTGCGGGGATGATCATCAGACCGGACATCGTCGCGATGGCGGTGTCAAAGAAACCTACGTGGAAGGTGGCCTGCTCGATGCTGACGTCGTCCTTCATATAGGATCCGAAGGTGATCAGGATGCCCATGGCAATCGACAGGGAGTAGAACATCTGCCCCATCGCAGAGACAACGGTCATCCAGGAGAAATTCTTGATATTGGGTACCAGGAAATATTTTACTCCGGCCAGCGCTCCGGGCCGTGTCACGGAATATACCACGATGATCAGTGCCAGAACTACCAGTGCCGGCATCATAAAACGGGAAACCCGCTCGATGCCGTTTTCCACGCCGGCGTAAATAATGATCAGCGCCGCCAGGGAGAAAACGATGAACCAGAATTCCACGGAAACTCCGTTGGTGATAAAGGAAGTGAAATATCCGTCGCCGGCTACGGCATTCAGATGACCGCACAGGTACTCAAACAGATATTTGCATACCCAGCCGCCGATAACGGAATAGTAGGGAACGATCAGGATGGGAATGATTGCATTGATCCATCCTCCCACATGAAGCATCTTGCCGGACCCGCAGGAATGGTAGGCGCCCACCGGGCTTTTTCTCGTCATCCGGCCGATGGCTGTCTCCGCCACGATCATGGTGTAGCCGAAGGTCAGCACCAGCAGAAGATAGACCAGCAAAAAAATACCGCCGCCGTATCTAGCGGCAAGGTAAGGAAATCTCCAGATATTTCCCAGGCCGACCGCCGAACCGGCAGTCGAAAGTACAAATCCCAGCCTCCCGGAGAAGCTGGCTCTGCGATTGGTTTCATTTGAATTCATAACATGACTCCTCTATTTGTTACAGATTAAGACCGCATTTCATAATACCTGATTTTTAAATCAGAAGCAATGGATGGGTTTTGTGCTATAGGATTGCAGCCACAAGGAGCAGTCAGGGGACGGCGGAGGACGGTGGTTCTCCGGATGGACCCTGGGGCAACAGAGGCCGGTGTCTGGAGGGCTTATAGTGACACCTGGGGGGGGCTTGCGCCCCCTTCCCTTCGATGATATGATGATGCTTACGGAGGATGAAGTAATATGAGCAAACAAGAAGAATTTGAAGCGCGGCTCCTGGAGCTGCCCATCGTGGAATTTGGATATCTGAAGGCGGATGCCGTGGAGTTCGTAGACCGTGTCCGCAAGGTGTGTCAGGAGTACTGCCCCCAGTACGGGAAATCCTGGGCCTGCCCCCCGGCCGTCGGGACCGTGGACGAGTGCAGAAAACGTTGTCAGCAGTTTTCGGACTTTTTTGTGTTTACCACCGTGGCAGAGGTGGCGGACATTTCCGATATGGAGGAGACGCTGGCGACCAGGGAAGGCCATGAGGAGGTAACCCGCCAGGTGCGTGACATTTTCCGGGAGATCTACGGGGATTGTATCGTGCTGTCCACGGAATCCTGCGCGATCTGCTCCCGCTGCACCTATCCGAACCAGCCCTGCCGCCATCCGGAGCGGATGCTTCCCTGCGTGGAGAGCTATGGTATCGTGGTGACCGACCTGGCGGAGAAGGCAGGCATCACTTTTTTCGCGGATTATAATACGGTTGTATGGTTCTCCGCGGTGTTTTTTAATGGACAATAAACGTTAAAATCAGACAACTTCGCGAATGAAACGGAAATAAATAGTTATATTGTAAAAATATTCTGAAATGATATAAATGGAGGAAAAACAGCGATTATTTAAATGATGATAGTATAGATTTCAAAGTGATAGTCCTTTATAATGCATCGATTCTATAAGAAATATCGTTACTTCCTGAAAAATCCTTTGCAAATTGCGAGAAGCTGTGTTATAATATATTCATATAAATTAACAGTGATAGAAGATCGCAGATCTTTACGCACATGGCAAGAAGCGGTAAGCAGAAAGGAGAGACGATGTTTCACGAAGGTGACAAGATAATTTACGGCAATAAGGGTGTATGCAGTGTACTGGAAATTACGACCATCCAGAGGGAAGGTGTACCTGATGATCGTCTTTACTATGTACTGCAGCCCATGAACTCCCGGGAAAGCAAAGTGTTTACCCCAGTGGATAACAACAAGATTGTGATGCGCCCCCTGATCAGCAAGCAGGAAGCGGAAGACCTGATTCGAGAGATGCCGGAGATTGAGGAACTGAAGGTGCCTGGTGAGAAACTGCGGGAGCAGACGTATAAAGACTGTATTCGGTCCGGCAGCTGCCGTGAATATATCCGTATTATCAAGACACTGTATCGGAGGAAACGTGCCCGTCTGACCAATGGAAAGAAGATCACAGCGACGGACGAGAGATATCTGAAACAGGCAGAGGATGCCCTTTATTCCGAATTCTCGGTGCTGTTCTCTGTTCCCAGGGAAAAGATGCCTCAGTATATAGATGAAAAAGTGAAAAATCAGGAAGCAGCTGTATAACGGATGCTTCTGCCCCTTGCGATTAAGCAGCTGTATCACTCGTTTCTTAACCATTACAATTTTAAAGAGGAGCTTCGTCTGAGCGGGGCTCCTCTTTTTGCTTCTAAAAAAGACAAAACTGTCAGAATTTTATGGTTTCCTCTGAGGAATTCCTTGCGGGTCGCCCATGATTCTGATATAATGGGACGCGGAGGTGTATGAAAATGAAATTTTCCATAACAAAGCATATATTTTTATTGTGCGCCATCTTTGCGATGGCGGTTTCTTTCGGGCAGACAGTCCTGGCTTCGGAGACATCCATCGTCCCGGATAACATCGAGGAATATCTCAGTTACATGGGAACCGAGACGGTGAATGGCGCCTTCCCGGGAGATTCTGCTTTTACCATGGGCCTGAACGGCGCCAGAGTGATCGGTCAGCGGGGCACCGTCTCCTACGAGCTGACAACCCAGTCAGAGACGCAGATCCGTGTGATGAACTGGGTGTCCGATGAGGAATTCCGCAGCGCGGATTTCGTGCAGTTCCTGAACGATTTCACCCAGGATTACGTGGGAGAGGGATACATTGCCACCTCTTACGATGCCTTGTCCAAGGAGGTCTATGTGTGGGTGGATTATGCTCATACGTCGGATATTTTCTGCTGGCGCACGGAGGACCTGAAGATTCACCTCATGTGGGCTCTCGATGAAGCCTATGTGGCGGAGAGAGAAGCGGGAAATGAAGAGGAAGAGGCATCAGACGCAGGCTCTGCGCAGAGCGAGGCGTCCGGAAGCAGTGACGGTCAGAGCAGTGATATCGCGGCTGAACCCCAGCCAGAGACGGAGCAGCCGGTGGCGCAGGAGGATCCGAACGCGACGACGGCCATGAAAGAGGCGGTAGAAAAGGCGAAGGACTATATTTCCGCCATGCCTTTTTCCTATTCCGGACTGAAGGATCAGCTGGGATATGACGGATTTACTCCGGAAGAAGCTGCGTACGGTGCGGATCTTTGCGGCGCGGACTGGAAAGAGCAGGCCGTCCTGAAAGCCGCCCAGTATCTGGACACCATGTCCTTCAGCAAAGACGGACTGATCAACCAGCTCCTCTATGACGGCTTTACCGAAGAACAGGCCGAGTACGGAGTGGCGCAGAACGGTTTTTAATCTTTCCTCTGCGCCGGGAGATGCAGGAACACCAAGGTGTTCTTAAAAAAATACAGTACTGTTTCCATATTGGCATAGATTAATTCTGCATTTGTGTGCGATAATAACAGACAGAAGTTTCTGATTATTATAGAAACCACTAATAATTATAAAGGGAGGTGGAGACTTGGAGAACTATACCAAGTACAAGCTGAAGAGCCCTGAAGAGCTTGCACCGTTTCTGTCCGGCCGGGACAATTTATTTGTCGTTGCCTGTAATAAATGTTTCAAGAAATTTGAAACGGTAGATGAGCCGGACTGTGATGAGTTCTGCGAACTGGCGAAGGCGCAGGGGAAGACCATCACCGGAACCATGAAGGTGGATTTCCTGTGCAATAAGATTCAGACGGAGAGAAAATGGCAGGATGCGATTCCGGAGGGAACCGAGAACATCTTTGTGATTTCCTGTGGCCTGGGAGTCCAGACCATTGCGGATATGACAAAAACTCCGGTGTTTGCTGCGGCCAATTCGCTGAACTATACCGGACATCACGGCATGGCTCTCACCAAAAAGGCCTGCGACGCCTGTGCTCAGTGTTTCCTGAACATCACCGGTGGCGTATGTCCCATCGTTGACTGCTCCAAGAGCCTGATCAATGGACAGTGCGGTGGAGCGAAAAACGGCAAATGTGAAGTGGACAGTGAGAAAGACTGTGCCTGGGAGAAGATCTACCGCAGACTGGAGAAGCAGGGGCGCCTGGAAGAGTTCCTGAATCAGCCGGTGCAGGTACGGGATTATTCCAGGGTGAACTATAAAGTGATCCAGGAATTCGTAAAAGAGAGCCGGGAGAAGAGACTGGACGGATATTATGGCGGAGTTCATCCGACCGAGAAGAAGGGATTCAGCGAGAGCGTTCCGCTGGTTCGTTTCCCGGAGCCGGAGACCGTGATCATTCCTCTGTCCATGCATGCCGGTGCTCCCGCCAACCCCGTGGTGGCAGTGGGAGATACCGTAAAGGTCGGCCAGAAGATCGGCGAATCGGCCGGATTCATCAGTGCCAATATTCACTCCAGCGTCAGCGGTACGGTGACGGCGATTGAGCCCCATATGCACGCGACTGCCGGCAGAGAAGTGATATCCGTGGTGATCCGTTCCGACGGAAAGGGGACCATCCACGAGTCCGTGCAGCCCCACAAAGCACTGGAAGAGCTGACCCCGGATGAGATCATCGACATCGTAAATCAGAGCGGTATCGTCGGCATGGGCGGTGCGGGATTCCCCACCTATGTCAAGCTGAAACCGAACAAACCCATCGACGCGGTTCTGCTGAACGGCTGCGAGTGCGAGCCTTATCTCACCGCGGACCAGTGGGTGATGCAGAACTATGCCGAGGATGTGATTTTCGGCCTGAAGGCGATCATGAAAGCCGTCAGCGCTCCGAAGGGCATCATTGTCATCGAAGATAATAAACCGGATGCCGCCGAGCAGATGAAGGCAAAGACGGCAGAGATTGATAATATAGAAGTTGTGGTGGTTAAGACCAAATACCCTCAGGGCGCTGAGAAGATGCTCATTAAACATGTGATGGGCCGCCAGGTCCCCCGGGGCGGACTGCCCGCCGATGTCGGTACGGTGGTGAGCAATATCAGCACCACGAAGGCCATCTCCGACGCGATTCAGACCGGCATGCCGCTGGTAGAGCGTGTCGTCACGGTGACCGGTGAGAAGATCGCGAAACCCGGCAACTACATCGTTAAGATCGGTACCAATGTCAAAGAACTCATCGACTACTGCGGTGGTGTCACGGATGACGATGTGCTGATCAAGATGGGTGGTCCGATGATGGGCTTTGCTCTTCCGGATGTGAATGTTCCCGTGATGAAGGGAACCAATGGTATCATCGCCATTGATACAGACCCTACCGAGACCGTAGACTGCATTAAGTGCGGCCGCTGCGCCGACGTATGTCCCATGGAACTTTCTCCGCTGTATTTTGCCAAATATGCGGATGAGGAGAACTGGATGGGCATGAAGGAACAGAATGTCATGGACTGCATCGAGTGCCGCTGCTGCGAATACATCTGCTCCTCGAAGATTCCGCTGGTCAGCAAGATCAAGGCAGGAAAAGCCGCTGTAAGGGGGATGAAGTGATATGTTGATTACTCAGTTAAAAGAAAAAGAAAAGATCCTGTCCCTGGTGAGCGGTAAGGTATTTATCATCAACTGCCAGGGCTGCAAGGAAGTCCATTTCCCCGAAAAAGAAGCGGAAGAATTCCAGAAGGAACTGTCAGCCGAAGGCAAAGTGACCGGAATCCTCACCACGGATTACATCTGCAATCCCGAGAACATGAAACTGCGCCTGGAAAAGCACAGAAAAGAGATCGACGCCGCCGATATGGTGCTGATCTTCTCCTGTGGCGTCGGTGTTCAGACCGTATCGGAGTATCTGGAGGACAAGAAGGTCTGCGCGGCCTGCGATACCTATGCCCTTCCCGGATTCCAGGGCGTGACCCCTCTGGAATATGACTGCGATCAGTGCGGCGAGTGCTATCTGAACATCACCGGCGGCATCTGCCCCCTCACGGCCTGCTCCAAGAGCCTGGTAAACGGCCAGTGCGGTGGCTCCAAGGACGGCCGTTGCGAAGTAGACAGCGACATGGAGTGTGGCTGGGAGCGCATTTACCGCCGCTTGGCCCAGGTTGGCCGCCTCGACGTCCTGAAATGTCCGGTACAGATCCGTAACTATAATAAATAATCAAATCTG